>CAYQDT010000019.1:0-12772 GCA_964416225.1 uncultured bacterium | reverse complement strand
GCTTGCCCGCTCCACGGCTGCCGCGACCAGGCGCAGGACCTCCACCTCTCCCGGCGCGTTGATCTTCTCCCAGGTATCCGTCGGCCGGTGGTAGTCCGGGTGCACGCCGGTGAAGAAGAACAGTACCGGGATCTGGTGCGCGTAAAAGCTTTGCTGATCGCTGGAGCCGAAGCCGGTGGAGCTGGAGCCGGCGCCCTTCAACGTGAGGTGGTACGGCATGTTGACTGCGTTCAACAGCGCCGGCCAGGCCGGGGAGGTCCCCGCGCCGAGCACCTCCACCGTGTGGTTGCGCATGCGGCCAACCATATCCAGGTTGATCATCGCGGCCACCCGTCCCAGCGGAATTGTCGGCTTCCGGGTCCAGTAATTAGAACCCAACAATCCTTCCTCTTCGCCGCTGAACGCCATGAAGAGGATGCTGCGCCCGATTTGATTTCGGCGGGCGGAAAAGTAGCGCGCGAGCTCCAGAACGCCCGCCGTTCCGGACGCGTTGTCATCCGCCCCGTGGTGAATGGCCGGCTCCCGCGATTCCGCGAGGGAGTGCTCGTCCCCCATCCCGAGGTGGTCGTAGTGCGCCCCGACCACCACCATCTGCGCCTTCAGCTTCGGGTCGCCGCCCGGCAGGAGCCCGACGACATTCCGGGTGGGCGCGGTCACCCGATCCACGCTCATTTGCATCGATGCGGCACATTTCGGCAGCTCGAAGGACTGCGTCTGGCCGTGGGCCATCAGCACCTGCAGCTCGTCCAGCTTGCGTGGAGCGATGAGCGCTTCCACGAACGACCGCCGGACGAAGGCCGCCGGGATGCCGCAGTCAGTGGAGGCCGACTCCCGCCGCAGCGTGCCCAAATCCTCCTCGCCATTCAGCGGCCTGTCGACGAGGAGGATCCCCGCGGCGCCCTTCTCCCGCGCCGTCATCGTCTTGGGGAGCACGCCGGCGTAAACGGCGAATTTTCCGTCATCGTTGGCATCCGGGGTGTGCCGCAGGACCACCACGATCTTGCCGCGCACGTCCAGCCCCCGGTAGTCGTCCCAGCCCAGCTCCGGCTTGCTGATCCCGTACCCCGCGAAGACCAGCGGCGCCTTCGCGGCACCGTTCCGGGTGAAGACCACCGGCATGAAGCCGTCCCGCACCGGGATCGGCTGCTCCCGGTCGCCCGCCGTGAGCGTCAGCTCATTGGCGCTTCCCAGCTTCACTCCGGTGAGGATGGGGAAGCTCTGGAAATAGCCCTGCGTTCCGGCTGGCCGGAGGCCGCAGGCGCGGAAGCGCTCGGCGATATACGCGGCGGCCCGATTCGCTTCCGGCGAGCCGGCCGCCCTTCCCCGCAGCTCATCCGAGGCAAGGTACTTCACGTCCTCGAGCACGGCGGACGCCGTGAGCTCGGCAGGGCTCCGGGGAGCCCGGGAAGCGCCCGCAGCGGGCGCCGCGCAGAGGCGGGTGAGGCCGGCAATCGAGAGCGTAAGCCCGAGGGCGAAAACGAGCGTTCGGGGTTGATGCAGCATCCGGGGCCCTCCAGGACGGATAGGAAACGGCTTCCTCTAAAGCAGAATACGCGGAGACGGCCGCCCGGATATCCCGAGCCGGCGGCGGAGCAAGCCGCCGCGCCCCGCCCGGGAGCCGCTTACACGCTCTGGTGACGGAGCGCCTCGCGCACCGCCGCATCGGCGAGCTCCAGCACCTCCAGCGGCTCTCCGCCGCCGACCATGGCGTGCTGCAGCAGCGGCCATACCCGCTCCTCCAGCTCCGGAAATTCCGGAATGCGCGGAGCCGTCAGGCGGGCGGAGCGGAGTGTCTGCTCTACCAGGGTGAACCGCAGGTGCGCGAGCGTTCCATCCCGGAGATCCTCCCGCACCGCGCGGTAGGCGCTGAGGCGTGCCGGGATCGCGCCGTCTTTCGCTTCGCGCCGCTGGCGCTCGTCGCCGGTCAGCCACTCGAGGAGGCGCAGCGCGCTCTCGGCTTGGCCGGACGCGGCCGGGATCGCGAAGGCGGGACAGCCGGTCCACGCAGCCCGCTGCCCGGATGGCCCCGCCGGGGCGAGGGCGACGCTGTGCCAGCCGGGAACCGCTGAGAAAGTCGGGTCGCAGAGCAGGTGCGCCGTTCCGGGCCAGTCGAGGATTGCGGCGACGCGGCCCATGCGAAACGTCTCCGAAACATCGTCCGGGTCCATATACGTGGTCTCTTCCGGAACGGCCTTCCAGCGGTGGTACAGGTCTCGCAGCAGGGTGAGCGCCCACTCCCCTGCCGGCGAGAGGAATTGCGGCGTGCCGTCGGGATCCAGAAAGGTACCACCCATGGCCGTAGTGATCTCCGCGAAGGTGCGGAGCAGGCCGGGTCCACGCCCCGGGAAGGCAACCCCGTGCATTTTGCCGGCGCGGGTGAAGAACTGCGCCGTCACCGCCAGCTCCTCCCAGGAGCGGGGAACGTCCAGCTCGCGCCCGTCGGATGCCTCTCGGAACCACTCCCGCTCCCGCCGGTCCTCAAAGATATCCGGCCGGTAGTAGAGCAGCCGGGTCTCCACCGAGCGCGGCAGCGCCAGGAGCCGGCCCTCCCAGCGGCACATCTCCAGCGCGGGCGCGGCAAAGTCCGCCGCCACCTCGGGCGCGAGGAGGGCGTCCAGAGGCATCAGGTACGGCGCCAGGTGCGGGACGTACTCGCTCTCCACGCTGACCAGATCGTACTGCGGGTCGCCCTGGAGCGCCAGCCGCAGGTGCGTCAGCAGCTCCGGGCGCTTCTTCTCGATGATCTCAACGGGAACGCCGGTTGCGTCGGTCCACTCGGCAATCGGCGTTCGGAGCGGAGCATAAGCGTCCCCCTCCACGATGGCGATACGCAGCGTCATCGGTTGTGCGTCTTCCGGTTCGAACGGCCGGCAGATCCCGGCCAACGCGGTTTTATCGCGCCGCCGGCGGATTCGCTAGCTCCACTACCCGGCCGGTGCGGGCGCTGTGATAGGCGGCTTCGATGATCCGCGTGGCCTGCAGGCCGTCGTCGCCGCTGTAGCGCGGCCCGGCGCCCTCCAGTACCCGTCGGGTGAAGTCATCGAAGAGCGGGTAGTGGACGTTCTCGTGCTTCGGCAACTCCCACTCGGCCGCCCGTTCCTCGCCGGACCCTGCCGCGCTGAGCGCCGGGTGCACAGCTCCGAACGCGGCAGAGCCGCCCGCGATGAGCCGCAGCGTGGGCCCGTCCACCGGCGTGGCGGACAGCGTTCCCTCCGTGCCGACAATCGTCCACTCATCGTCGGACGGGGTCCGATACCCGTGCCGCGTCACCACGTGCGCCCCATTCCGCATCCGGATCAGCAGGCTCTCCATGTCCGGCGCCTCGATCGGCATCTCGCGCCGCTCTGCAAAGGCGGCCACCCGCTCCGCCGGGCCGAGCATCCAGCAGAGGAGATCCAGGCGGTGGCTCCCCGTATCCACCAGCGCGCCACCGCCGGAGCGGGCAGCGTCCAACCGCCAGTTCTCCGGGGAGGCGGCACCCGGATCGATCCGGCCGCTCAGGTGAATCGATGCGGAGACGGGCTCACCGATGGCGCCGGCGTCCAGCAACTCCTTCATCCGCAGCAGCTTCGGGTAATAGCGGCGATAATAGGCCACCTGGAGGGCCACGCCGTTCGACCGGCACGCCGCGATCATCTCGCGCCCCTGCGTGACGCTCAGCGCGAGCGGCTTCTCGCAGAGGATATGCTTGCCGGCTTCCGCGGCCGCCAGGACGTCCGCGTGATGCCGGTGGTGCTCCGTCGCCACGTAGACAGCCTGGACCTCCGGGTCGGCCAGCAGTGCCTCGCGGGAGCTGGTCCAGCGGGCGGCCCCATGGCGGGACGCGCACGCCTCCGCGTTGCTCGCGGATCGGCTCTGCACGCAGACCAGCCGGCTCTCCGGCTGCCGGTTGATGGCCGGCGCGCCCCGACGCTCCGTGATGTCTCCACACCCGAGAATCCCCCAACCCAGCATCCGCAGCCTCCGCAGTTCGGGCGCTCCGCAGCCTTCCGGCGCCTCACTCGTCCTCCGGTCACCCGACTCAGGTTGCGGCCCCTCCGGGAAAACTTCCTGCGGACAGCCGTCCGGGCCGGACCGGAGTCGCCCGCCCGGCCGGTGCTCGGTGGGGTACCGCGGCGGGCGGGATACGTGTAGGTCGAGCCGTTGTGGGGAAAGAGAGGCGCGACCCCCTGGAAGTAGTAAACAGGCCGCCGCTAAGGCGGCATGCGGGAGGCGCGATGAACCGCGAGGGTGCTCCGGGTGAGCAGTTGGGACCCGGCTCGGAACTGAATGAGGAGTGGGTGCTGGTGGACTTCCTGGGCGATCACCCGGGATGGGAAGCCGAAGCAGAGCGTTTTGAACAGGAGGTGCGTCAGATCGCGAAGGAGGTGGGGGCCGGCTTCTTCGTTTTTCAAAACTGCCCGCCCGGGCCGAATGGGACGCCGCGACTGCGGATCATTGCCTATTCGACCCGGCTCAAAGACGCCTACTTCCAGCGGAATCCGGATCGCGGGCCCGGGTGAATGAGCCATACTCGCCCGGATGCCGCTGTGGGGGCGCGCCGTACCCGGCTCGCCGGGCGATGGACGGCTCCCGTCCGGATGGGCTCGCGCCTCTCCGGCGGGCCGGATAGTACCGCTGCGAGCGCCGGAGTCGAGCTCCGGCTCGGAGGGCAGCGGTGGCCTGCGCCACAGAGGAGGTCCGGGCCGGACCGGGGAACCGGTACGCGATGTCATTCTTCCCGGTCCGTTCTATACTGTCGGTGAACGGAGTGGCCAGACGGCCCGGGATACGGCAAGAGAGAGTGCCCCTGTGCGTGCGATTGAATACGCCGCCCCCCAATCCCTGACGGATGCGGTGGCGATACTCAGCCAGTTCGGCAACCGGGCCCGCATGATGGCCGGCGGAACGGACCTGATCGTGCAGATGCGCGAGTACGTCCGTGACGTGGACGTGGTGGTGGACGGCAAGAAGATCCCCGAGCTATCCGAACTCCGGTTCGGGGCCGACGGCGGGCTCACCCTGGGAGCCGCGGTGCCCTGCTACCGGGTTTACAACCACCCGGAGGTTCGGAGCCGGTATGCGGGGCTGGTGGACGCCGCGTCGATCATCGGAGGCACGGCGATCCAGGGCCGCGCCTCGGTGGGCGGCAACCTGTGCAATTCCGGCCCCGCAGCGGACTCGATCCCCGCCCTCATCGCGTACGGAGCCACGGCCAGAATTGCCGGTCCGCACGGCGAGCGCATCCTGCCCGTGGCGGAATTCTGTGTGGCGCCCGGCGTCAACGCCCTGAACGAGGGCGAGCTGCTCGTCTCCCTCCAGCTGCCGGCTCCGCCGGTGCGCTCTGGCGCCCGGTACCTCCGGTTCATCCCGCGCAATGAGATGGACATCGCGGTGGTGGGCGTCGGCGCCTATCTCGAGCTGGACGAGGCGAGGCGGACGATCCGCGCCGCCCGTATCGGGGTCGGCGCCGTGGCCCCCACCCCCCTCTACGTGCCGGAGGCCGGCGAGGCGCTGGTGGGACAGCCTCCGACGGACGAAGTGTTCGTCCGGGCGGCGGAGGCGGCCCGCGCCGCGGCACGCCCCATCACGGACATGCGCGGAACGGCCGACCACCGGCGGCACCTGGTGGGGGTTCTGACCCGGCGCGCGCTGCGCGGGGCTCTGGACCGGGCCCTCTGACCGCGCCCGGAGCGGTGGGGCCCGGCTGCTCGCCGGTTGAGCATCCGATGGAAGTCCCCCTCCGCTTCGAGGCACTGTGACCTTTCGCCAACCACGCACTCAGGCAGCCAATGCGCTGGCAAGACTCTGGGGCGAGCGTTCAGGAATCAAGAATGAGCACCGAACTGATGAGCGGCAAGGTGGCGGTGAGCGCCACCGTCAACCGAGAGCCGGTCACCTATGTCTGTGAGCCGCGCGAGAGCCTCCTGGAAGTGCTGCGGGACCGGCTGGGCCTTACAGGCAGCAAGGAAGGCTGCAACAACGGCAACTGCGGCGCCTGCAACGTGATGATGGACCGCCGCCTGGTGAACTCCTGCTGCGTGCTGGGCGTGGAGTGCGCCGGCGCGGAGATCGGCACCGTGGAGGGCCTGGCCGGGAGGGACGGTCTCACGCCGCTCCAGCAGTGCTTCCTGGAGGGCGCAGCGCTCCAGTGCGGGATCTGCACGCCCGGCTTTCTGGTGGCGGCAAAAGCCCTGCTGGAGCAGAATCCGGACCCGTCCGAGCACGAGATCCGTGACTGGCTGGCCGGAAATCTCTGCCGGTGCACCGGTTATGACAAGATCATCCGGGCGGTCCAGTATGCCGCCGTTCGCATGCGGGGAGAGGCATAAGCGATGGCCACGACCACCGAGAAGTATCGCGTGATCGGAACGCGGCCCGTTCGGCCGGACGGCGTGGATAAGGTCACCGGAAGGGCGGTGTACGGGGCGGACGTGCAGCTCCCCCGCATGGCGCATGCCAAGATCCTGCGGAGCCCGTATGCCCACGCGCGCATCCGCACCATCGACACCAGCGGTGCCGAGGCGCTGCCCGGCGTGCTGGCGGTGGTGACCGCCGCCGACCTCCCCACGATCCACTCCAAGGCGCACCTGGGTGAGGGCGGCGAGGTGGACCTCGGCCACATGAGCGGCAATGTCCTGGCGCGGGACAAGGTACTCTACACCGGGCACGCCATCGCGGCGGTGGCGGCGACCAGCCCCCACATTGCCGAGGAGGCGGTGCGCCTGATCCGTGTCGAGTTCGAAGAGCTCCCACCCGTGCTGGACGTCCGGAAGGCGATGGAGCCGGACGCCCCGCTCCTGCACGAGAACGTGTTCACGGATACGGCGGGAGAGAAGAGCAGCCGGCCCAGCAACGTGGCGGCTCACCTGATCTTTGAGGAAGGGGATATCGAGGCGGGCTTTGCGCGGGCCGTCCACGTGGTGGAGCGCGAGTTTCAGACCGCGACCGTCCACCAGGGCTACATCGAGCCGCACGCCGCGGTGGCGGAGTGGCGCGCCGATGGTCAGCTCACCATCTGGTGCAGCACCCAGGGCGCCTTCCCGGTGCGCACGCAGGTGTCCCAGATCCTCCAGCATCCCGCGTCCCAGATCAAGGTGGTCCCGACGGAGATCGGCGGCGGCTTCGGGGGAAAGATCAACGTCTATCTGGAGCCCGTGGCGGCGCTGCTCTCGCGGAAGACGGGGCGGCCGGTCAAGATGACGATGAGCCGCTCCGAAGTGCTCATGGGCACCGGCCCGACCCCCGGAAGCTACATGCGCGTGAAGATGGGCGTGGACGCGGAGGGTAAGATCACCGCCGCGCAGGCCTACCTGGCCTTCGAGGCGGGCGGCTATCCCGGCTCACCCATCGGCGCCGGATGCATGACCGTGTTCGCGCCGTACCGGCTGGAGAATGTCCGGATCGACGGCTTCGACGTACTGGTCAACAAGCCGAAGGCGGCTGCCTACCGCGCACCGGGCGCTCCCCAGGCGGAGTTCGCCGCCGAGGTCGTGGTGGATGACCTGTGCCGCGAGCTCGGGATGGACCCCCTGGAGTTCCGGCTCAAGAATGGGGCTAAGGAGGGCGACTGGCGCGCGGCGGGCCCGCCGTACGCCCGGGTCGGAAACCTGGAATGTGTCGAGGCGGCCCTCGCGTCGCCCCACTGGAAAACGCGCCTGGAAAAGGTGGGCCCGGACGGCAAGCTCCGGGGTCGGGGTGTCGCCAGCGGGTACTGGTTCAACGTGGGGCTGATGTCCAGCGCCACCGGACGCCTGAATCCGGACGGCACGGTCACTCTGCTGGAGGGCTCCACCGATATCGGCGGAACGCGGGCATCGATTGCCATGCAGTTCGCGGAAGCGTTCGGCGTGGAGTACACCGCGGTCCATCCGCAGGTGGTGGACACCGAGTCGGTCGGCTACACCGAAGTGACCGGCGGCAGCCGGACCACCTTCGCCACCGGCTATGCGGCCTACGAGCTGGCGCAGGTGCTGAAGGAGCGGGTGAAGGAAGGGCTGGCCGGGCAATGGGAGGTCCCGCTGGAAACCGTTCGGTTCGATGCCGGCACTTTCTCCGCGGATGGGAAGCACGCGACCGTTGCGGAAGCGGCGAAGCTCCTCAACGAAGCGAGCATTCAGGTCCAGGCCGCGGTCACGGTTAACCCGACCGGCCACGGCGGAGCCTTCGCGACCCACATCGCGGACGTGGAAGTGGATCCGGAGACCGGTAAGGTCGAAGTGACCCGCTACACGGCGGTGCAGGACGCCGGCACCGCCATCCACCCGTCGTACGTGGAGGGGCAGATGCAGGGCGGCGTCGTACAGGGCATCGGGTGGGCGCTGCACGAGGAGTACTATTACAACCCGCAGGGCCAGATGCGGAATGCCAGCTTCCTGGACTACCGGATCCCGACCGCTCTCGACGTTCCGCTCATCGATACGATCATCGTCGAGATTCCGAATCCCGGCCATCCGTACGGGGTCCGCGGCGTCGGTGAGGTGCCGATCATCCCGCCATGCGCCGCCATCGCGAACGCGATCTGCGACGCGATTGGGGTGCGGCTCACGGACCTTCCGATGTCGCCGGCACGCGTCTGCGCCGCGCTGCTGGACACGCAGGGATAGCGGACGCACTCTCGAAATCCGGGGCCTCCAGGGATTCCGGCGGGCGGCTCCGGATCCTCCGAAGGCCCCGGTGAATCGCGCCGGGCAGATCTTCCGTCAAGCCGCCAAAGACCGGGTGTCCGATGCCAACCGTCCACATTCCCTCGGCGCTGCGAACGCTGACGTCCGGAGAAGCGATCGTCGAAGTGCGGGCCGAGACGCTGGCCGATGCCTTCGACGAGCTCGACGTCCGGTTCCCCGGGATCAAGGCGCGGCTGGTGGACGGGGATCGGCTCCGGGGCGGCCTCGCCGTATTCGTCAACGATCAGCTCCCGACCACCGGCCTACGCACTCGGCTTGAGCCCGGCGCGCAAATCTACTTCGCCCCCGCCATCGCCGGCGGGTGAGCCGCCCGCTCAGGACTCGGCGGGGAGAGACGCCGCGGCGCTGGGAACGGCGGCTTGCTTCACCAGCAGCACCGAGCAGGGTGCGTGCCGCAGAACCGCCTCTGAAATGCTGCCGAGCAGCGCGCGCTCCAGGGCCCCGTGGCTTCGGCTTCCCAAGACCAGGAGATCGACCCCCTCCTCGGACGCGGCGCGGATCAGCCCCTCGGTCGGATCGCCGTCCCGGAGCTCGCCGGACGCCCGCACGCCCGCGGCCTCGAGCTCCCGGATCAGGCGCTCGTGTTGGACATGGACCTGTTCGCGCGACCAGTCAGCAAGCGTCTCCGTGTGCTCCGTGAGCGGTGGCTGGATGAGGAACTGCTCGCGCGTCATGTGGTACAGGTTGGGGACCAGGGTGGTGAGACGCACCTGGGAGTCCTCCGGCAGGGGAAAACGGCGGAGCCAGCGCGCGGCCGCTTCGGACTCCGCGGAGCCGTCCGCTCCCAGCATCACGCTGCGGCACGCGGAGTGTCCCGGCCGCACCACCAGGACGGAGCAGGGGGCGTCATGGGCCACGCGCTCCGCGACGCTGCCGATCAGGAGCCGGGTGATCGCCGACCGCCCGGATGCTCCCAGCACGATCAGTTCCGCCTGATGCCGTACGGCTGCGTCCAGGATGCTGCCGGCGGCCGGACCGTGGCCGAGCTCCGTCTCCACGGAGGCGGTGCAGTGTGCCAGTGCTTCACGGCTTGCCAGCAAGCCCGCGCGCGCGTCCGTTTCCCGGCCCGGCTCTGCCGCGGCGAAGACCGTGACGAGATCACTTGTCTCCAGGGTGAGCTCGCACACAGCGGCGGACGCCGCCAGTGCGGGCTGGGAGCCGTCGGTGGCCAGGAGTACGTGCATCGCTCTTCTCACGGGAAACCGGCCCGAGCGACCGGCGGTGTTTTCAGACTTCCCGTGTGGACTGCGGTTGTAACCTCGGCACCCGTGCGAAACGGCCTTCGAATGTGCAACCTTACCCGCAGATCCCACCGTCCTGGAGGGTGAAGCCCGGAGCGGCGTCTGTCGGCTGCCGGACCGGGTGTGCCGGCAGTTTCCGCCCTGGGACGATCCATGAGCGCGCAGAACGATCCGCAACACCTGGCCGGCCGCCTCTCCGCCGACCGACTCCTACGGATCGTGTTCGCCACGGATGGGTCGGCCGACGCGGAGGGCGCCGGCACGTTCCTCCGTCGCCTGCCGCTGCCGGACGGTACGGCCATTCGGGTGGTTACCGTCACTCCCGGCGGTTGGCGCCCGCACGCGGAGGGACGGGACCAGGCTGTGCGCGCATGGGCGGAGCGAACCACCCGTGCGAGTGTGGTCGCGCTGTCGCGGGAAGGCGTCGCCGTCACTGCGGAGAGCTGCTCCGGCGCGCCGGCCGCGGAGATCGTACACGCGGCGGAGCGGTTCGACGCGGAGCTGGTGGTGCTGGGGTCCCGCGGTCTCACCGGTCTCCAGGGCTTCTTGTTGGGAAGCGTGGCGCGCAACGTGGCGCACTCCGCCCGCCGTCCGGTCCTCATCGCGCGTCCGTGTCACAACGAGCTGCGGCGCGTGATCGTAGCGGTCGACAGCTCCCGACACTCCGAGGAAGCGGTGCGGCTCACCGCCGCGTTCCCCCTCCCCGAGCACACGGAGCTGGTGGTCTGCCACGTGTCACACTGGTACGATCCCTGCGTAGTGGACCCGATCGAGCTGGAGCCGCTCCGCGAGGCGCTCATCCAGGAAACGGAGCGCGAGCGGCACGCGCTGATCGAGCGAATCACCACACGCGCCAGTGACCTGCTCCGGGAGAGCCGCCATCCTGTCCGGGTAGCTCTCCGCGAAGGCGATCCAGCGTCGGAGCTCCTGCGCATCGCGGCCGAGAGCGGTGCGGACCTCATCGTGGCGGGAGCTCGCGGGGCCTCGCCCCTACCTGGGCTGGCGGTGGGAAGCGTGGCGGACCGCCTGCTGAAGGCCGCGCACTGCTCGGTGCTGCTCGTCCATGAAGGCGTTCCACGGTAAGCGGCCGTCACCGCGCCTCCGTCCCGCCGCCGCGCGGCCCACCAGGAGGCCTCAGACAGTTCCACGGACCCCGGTTAGCGCCCCCCGCTCGGAGTGAACACTCCGCGACCGCCCGCCGGCAACGCGCCGGTTGCCCCTGTCGCCGCCGTCCTTCCGCCCGTTTTCCAGGCGAGTGCCGCGGACCTGTTTTTTGCTCCACATGGACCCACTCCCGGTCCGTCTGCGATAATAGGTAAAACAAGTACGACATTTACCGATTAACTCGATGATCCGTCTCAATCTCTCGACCGACTTCGCCCTGCGGACGCTGATTTACCTGGGCAGAAATTCGGGCGCGCAAGCCTCCATCCGGGAGATTGCCGAGTTCTACCGGATCTCCGCAGACCACGTCAGTAAGGTGGTCCAGCAGCTCGTTCACGCCGGTTTCGTGCGTGGAGAGCGGGGCCGCACCGGAGGCGTGCGCCTGGCGCGTGCCCCGGAGGCAATCACGGTCGGCGCGGTGGTGGAGCTATTCGAGGGACCGGTGGCGCTGCTGGACTGCGTGCGCAGCGAGGACGTGTGCGTGATCCAGCCGCAGTGTCGTCTTCGGCGCGTGCTGGAGCGTGCCGGTTCCCGGCTCATCGCCGAGCTTCAGGAGGTAACGCTGGCGGATCTGATCGCGCCGGCGGCTCCGGAGCTCGTGTCGCTGGGTCCGGCGCCGGCCGGCCTCCCCGCCCGGTCCGGGGGGTGTGATTCGTAGCAGACCGCCGGCAGACGGCCGGCCTTGACCCGGCGGAGATCCGCCACCAGAACCAGGAACGTGAAGATGCGAAGCTCGTACGTAATTGCCGCGGGAGTTCTCTCCGCCGCGCTCGTCGGACCTTTCGGCCTCGCCGTCCATGCCGCCACCACCGCCGCCGCCGCTCCGCGGGTGGCCTACACGTTGCCGCAGGCCCGGCAGACGGTGAATATGCTGAATGACCTCTACGTGACGTCCGTTGTGGAGACCCACGGCACCTACGTGAAGGATGCGGGCACCGTACCCGCCGCCACGGTGGCGCGCCACGTCTTCGTGGCCATGGAGAAGAAGGGCTGGCCGAAGACGCGCTGGCTGGCCACCACGGGCCGGCCGTTCAATCCGGATCACAATCCGAAAGATCAGTTCGAGAAGGATGCCGTGCAGGCGCTGAAGAGCGGCAAGCCGCGGTTCGAGCGCGTGGAAAACGGGACGCTGCGCGTCGCGACGCTCGTGCCCCTCGTTTCCTCGAGCTGCCAGATGTGTCACACGAAGGATAAGGTTGGCGACCCGATCGGCGGCCTGGTCTACACGGTGCCGCTTGTAACGAAGTAAGGCGCCCGGTGCGGGTACCGCAGCCGGCACGCAGCCGCGTCCGGAGACGGTACCTGCACGACGTACCGGGAGCATGGGAGCCAAGACTCTTCCCGTAAGGAACCGAGTGATGCAGCATCCCCGCAGAGAGACCCTGTCCCCGACCGGACGCCCGCGGCACAGTGCCTGCCTCGGCGCGGCGACCATTGCCGTCACCACCTGCGTCGCCTCCGCCACCGCGGGAGCCGGCGCCGGGAAGGCGGCCCCGCAGCGGTATTCTCCGGAAGAGGCACGGCGCACCGTTCGGCTGATGAACGACATCTATGTGGCGGGGGTCCTCACGGCGCACAAGATGTACGTGCTGGATCGCGGGACGGCCGCCGCCGTTACCTGGGGCAAACAGGTGATCAACCAGGTGCAGGCCGGAGGCTGGCCCGAAGCGCACATCTTTTCCGCGGCGGATCGGGCGCTGA
>CAYQDT010000018.1:0-12906 GCA_964416225.1 uncultured bacterium | reverse complement strand
ACCACCTGGCCAACATCAACGACCTGATCCCGGTGAACGGGAAGCTGAACGCCAATGCGAACCTCGGCTACCAGGTGACGAAGCAGCTCCGCATCGCGGCGATGGGGACGATGTCGCTCGATGCGCCGAGCCGGAACAGCATCCTCCAGGCGAGCTACCAGGTGGCGAAAGGGTGGCGGCTGGATCTCCTCCACACGATGTTCCACTACGGCAAGATTGGCGACACCGATTACCAGTTGGGCGTCTCCCGGGCCATCGGAAACCGCGAGCTGTCGATCTACTGGTCGCACCGCGAGCACAAGTGGCTCATAGACTTCGGGGCCGCGCGTTTCTAGCCCGGAGCGTTCGTGCGGAAGCAGCGGAGTGGTCTGCCTGTCCCCGCCGTCAGCCACGCCCACTCCTCCGTAACTCTCCCATCCAGGGCGGCATTCCGTCGTGAGCCGTCCGGGCTCACCCGCCCATCCCTCGATGCGGTGAATCTGCGCGTGGGGCCGGCCGCACCGGCGCCGTGTGCGCCGATTTGCGCTCCCGCGGCGGTGCCTCTCGATCGGGCGAGCGCTCCGTGTTAGAATGACCCTGGAGCTGCCCCCGCGGGCAGACGGGGGCCTATAGCTCAGCGGTAGAGCAGGGGACTCATAATCCCTCGGTCGTGGGTTCGAATCCCTCTGGGCCCAAAACCGGACGGTAGATCCGGGATTCTAATCTCCGAGCCCGGGCGGTCAGAATACTCTCGTACAGCTCCCCGGGCGGCGAGCAGAGACGCGTGCCTGCACGTTGACGGCGCCTTGGGGCCGGTCCCGGAATCGAGACCGGCCGCTTCGGAATCCTCGACCGCAAGCCAGGGACCGCGGTGCGGCCGCTCAGGAGGTCACGGCGCCCTGCGACGCCGAGCTGACGGTGCGGGCGAACTTCGCGAGGACTCCCCGCTTCACCCGCAGCTCGGGCCGTGTCCACGCCGCACGGCGCCGGGCGAGCTCCTCCGCGTCCAGGTGGACGGTCAGCTCCTTCTTTTCGGCGTCGATGGTGATCCGGTCGCCCGTCTGCACGAGCGCGAGGTTGCCCCCGACCCACGCCTCCGGCGCGACGTGTCCCACCACCAGTCCGTGGGTGCCGCCCGAGAAGCGGCCGTCCGTGATGAGGCCGACCGTCTCGCCGAGACCCTGGCCCATCAGGGCGCCGGTGATGGAGAGCATCTCCCGCATCCCGGGCCCGCCTACCGGGCCTTCGCCGCGGATCACCACCACGTCGCCATGGGTGATCCGTCGGGCCTGGATCGCCTCGAAGCAGGCTTCCTCGCCGTCGAACACCTTCGCCGGGCCGGTGATGGAGAGCTGCTTGAGACCGGCGATCTTGGCCACGGCGCCCTCTTCCGCGAGGTTGCCGTGCAGGATGACGATGTGCCCGGAGGCGTGCATCGGCTGATCCCACGACTTCACCACCACTTGGTTCCGCTCATAAACGCTCGGGACCCGCGCCAGGTTCTGCGCCAGGGTCGCACCCGTTACGGTTGGGCAGTCACCGTGGAGGAGCCCCTGGTCGAGCAGCGCCTTCAGCACCGCGGGAGTGCCTCCCGCCAGGTGGAGGTCGTGCATCACATAGCGCCCGCCGGGCTTCAGATCCGCCAGGTGCGGGACCCGGGCCCCGATGCGATCGAAGTCGGCGAGGGTCCACTCCACTTCCGCCTCGTGCGCGATCGCCATCAGGTGGAGCACCGCGTTTGTCGAGCCGCCCAGCGCCAGGACGAGGGTGTAGGCGTTCTCCAGCGACTTCCGGGTGATGAGGTCCCGCGGCCGGATGTCGCGCTGGATCAGGTGAAGCAGCGCCTGGCCCGCCCGAAACGCCTCGCGCTCCTTTGCGGCCGAGACGGCCGGGTTCGTGGCGCCGTATGGGAGGCAGAGCCCCATCGCCTCGATGGCTGAGCTCATCGTGTTGGCCGTGTACATGCCGCCGCAGGAGCCCACGCCGGGACACGAGCCGCACTCCACGTCGTGCAGCCGCTCTTCGTCGATGGCGCCCGCCTGATACTGGCCCACCGCCTCGAAGATCGAGACGATGTCGATGGGGTCGCCGTCCGGCCCATCTCCGGGCAGGATCGAGCCGCCGTAGACGAACACGCTCGGGATGTTGAGGCGCGCCATGGCCATGACGCAGCCGGGCATGTTCTTGTCGCAGCCGCCCACCGCAATGAGGCCGTCGTGGTTCATGCCGCCGGCGACCACCTCGATGCTGTCGGCGATCACCTCCCGGGAGACGAGGCTGTAGCGCATCCCCTGGTGGCCCATCATGATCCCGTCGGACGCGGTGGGCGCGCCGAAGATCTGGGGCACCCCGCCCGCCGCCCGGATGCCCTCATACGCCTTCCTGGCCACGCGGTCCAGGTGAGCGTTGCACGGCGTGATGTCACTGAAGAGGGACGCGACGCCGCACATCGGGCGGGTGAAATCCTCGTCCAGAAAGCCCACGGCGCGCAGCATGGCGCGGTTCGGAGCGCGGCCGGTACCCTCCGTGGTCAGCCGGCTCCGTCGGTTATCAGCGGCAGACATTCATCCTTCCCTCCACTGCGCCGCCGGGATGCGCCGGCGCGCTTCGTTGCAATACAGCTCCCGGTAAGACCGCTCGAGGCAGCGTTATCCGGCCAGTCTCATTTCGGCGTGCGGACCGCGGATCCCATTCCGGTCCACTCCGGAGATCCGCACCCGGTCCGCTCCCGCCGTCGCTCCATCCAGGCTCCAGGAAGTGCGGTCGCCCGGAAGGACCTCCGTGCTCCAGCGCTCGCCGCTCCGGAATTGAACGACCCACCAGCGAACGGGCTCCTCGTCTCCCGGGCGCCACACCACCGTTTCCGGCCTCCGGCCCCGGCGCTCCACCTTCGGCTTCGCCGGTTCGCCCTGCGCCAGCCACGGCGTGGCAGGGACGAGCGCCGGCTCCTGGTAGAGCGTTCCGAGGCTGCCGGTGAGGCTTCGACTGCCGAGGAGCGGACGGGCACTGAAAAAGACGTTGCCGCTCGCCCCCTGCTGCTCCCGGGTGACCCGCACCTGGCCGGCAATCTCTTCCACCGGCCATCGTCCGGCCGTCACGCGCTCGGCGTCATTTCCCGCCCACAGGTGCCGGTTCTTTTCATTCTCCCCGGCCCACCACTGCAGGAGCGCCGGATAACTCTGCGCGTGCGCGTCCATCCGCCAGTAGAGCTGCGGTGTGATGTAGTCCAGCCAGCCGCTGCGCAGCCATTTCCGCGAGTCGCAGTAAATTTCCTGATACGCGTCAAAACCCTGGATCTGCGCCGGGTGGCCGGGTCTCCAGATCCCGAATGGGCTGATTCCGACCTTTACCCACTTCTTCTCCGCCTTCACCGCCCCGTAGAGGCGTTCGACGAAGTCGTCCACGTTGTGCCGGCGCCAGTCGTCCCGGGTGAGGCGCCCGCCCCCGGCCCGGTACTTTGCCCAGCTCGCCTCGTCCGGAAAGGGGACAACCTGGCCGCTGCGGTCTTTTTCCTTGTACGGGTAGAAGTAGTCGTCGATGTGGACCCCATCGATGTCGTAGCGCCGCACCACGTCGCGGACCACACCCAGCGAGTACTCTTTGACCGCTTCCTCGCCCGGATCCAGCCAGAGGAAGCCGCCGTACCGCCGCACCAGACGCGGCCGGGTGCGGCTGACGTGGCTTGGCGAGATGGGGCCCTTACTGGCATGGTGATGCGCACGGTACGGATTGAACCATGCGTGCAGCTCGAGGCCGCGGCGGTGCGCCTCCTCCACCACGAACTGGAGCGGGTCATAGTACGGGTCCGGAGCGCGGCCCATGGTGCCGGTCAGGAAGTCGGACCACGGCTCGATCCGGGAGTCATAGAGCGCGTCACACGCGGGCCGGACCTGAAAAAGGACGGCATTCATCTTGAGCGCCGCGGTCCGGTCCAGTAGAGACAGGAGCTCGGCCTTCTGCTGGGTCACCGGCAGCCCGGGACGGGAGGGCCAGTCGATATTCGCCACGGTGGCGAGCCAGACCCCGCGGAACTCCCGGTGCGGATTGGGCGGATCGCCGGCCGCCCACCCGCCCGAGCTCAATGCGCCTGCCGTCGCCGCGGTGAGCGACCCAGCCAGAAACTCCCGTCGCTGCATCGAAACCGGCCCCCGCTCACCCTGCCGAATGCTCCGGCACGAAATCGACCAACGCTCTATTTTGTACGCATTTCGATGGATGTGGGGAGCGTTTCCGGACCGGGACCGCTGGGAACAGCTCCGCTATGGGGACGTACATCGGCACGTCGGGCTGGAGTTACCGCCACTGGGAGGGGATCCTGTACCCACCCGGATCATCCTCTCCGCAGCGGCTGGAACAGTACCTGCGGCGCTTCGACACCGTGGAGGTGAACTACACGTTCTACCGCTGGCCGCGTGACGAGACCTTCCGCTCCTGGCGGGAGCGAACCCCGCCCGGCTTTCGCATGACGATCAAAGCCTCCCGCGGACTCACGCACGCGCGCCGGCTGCTCCAGCCGGAAGTGTGGACCGAGCGGATCGCACGGGGCGTCGCGGAGCTCGGCGATCGCCTGGGCGTCGTACTGGCGCAGCTTCCTCCGCAGATGGCGTGTGATCTGGGCCGCCTGGAGGCGTTTCTGGTCCAGTGGCCGCGTGAGCTGCCGCTGGCGGTCGAATTCCGGCATCCGAGCTGGCACGTGGAGGAGGTCTTCGCCGTTCTGGAGCGGTTCGGCGCCGCTTACTGTGTCATGAGCGGCGCCCATCTTCCCTGCGTACTTCGCGCGACCGCGCCGTTTGTCTATGTCCGGTTCCACGGGCCCGATCCGAACGTGCTCTATGGCGGCGCCTACTCGGACGCGGACCTCCGCTGGTGGGCGGAACGGATCCGTGAGTGGGAAGGGCAGGGGCACGCGGTCTGGGCTTACTTCAACAACGACTGGGCGGGAAATGCCGTGCGTAACGCCGAGACGCTGCGCGGGCTCCTCGGCATACCGGCGCCGGGCGCAATCCCGCTGCTCCTCGCCGGCTGATCGGCGGACCTGCCGGCGAGCGGGGTCTCTGCAAGGTCTTTGTCGGAACTGCCCGCGCCGTACCCGCCGGACGGCTCGGCATCGCCCGCCGTCAGCCCGTGCTCTGCATCCCCGCCGCAATCCCGATGATGGTGAGGAGTACGGCGTCCCGCCACGGATCTCCGCGATCCACATCGGGTGCCGCTTCACTCTCCGTCCGCTCCAGCAGCGCCACCTGGAGCTTGCTCAGCGGCGCCAGCACCGGGTTTCGCAGGGCGACGGTGTTGCGGATCACCGGGGCGTGCTCCAGCAGCTCGTTCTGCCCCGTTACGGTGAGGACCCACCGCCGGGTGCGGGCGTACTCTTCCTCGATCTGCCGGTGGATCCGGGCGCCCACCTCCGCGGACGGGATACGGGCCACGTACCACGCCGCCGTCGGCAGGTGTGCCCGGAGCAGCTCCAGCTGCGAATTTCGAATGACGGTGCGAAAGAAGGGCCAGTCCCGATACATCTTCCGGAGCTGGATGACCCGCTCCGGGTCCTCGCCGGCAAACCGCTCCAGCGCTGCGCCGAGCCCGTACCAGCCCGGCAGCACGTACCGGCTCTGCACCCACGCGAAGACCCACGGCACGGCCCGCAGGTTTGCTGGGCTTTGCCGACCGTTTCCGGGCCGGAAAACGGGGCGGGACGCGATCGGCAGCCGGCTGATGTGCTGGATCGGCGTGGCGTGCGAGTAGAACTCCCAGAAGTCGGGGTCCTCGTACACCAGCTTCCGGTAGAACTCCCGCGATACCGACGCCATCTGGCGGAGCGCGTCCTGCCATCCCCGTGGGACGCGCTTCGGGGCGATCTGCTGGGACGCGGCCAGCATCGCGGCGCTGACGATCTGTTCCAGATGTCGGTGCGCGATGGGGGCCAGGCCGTACCGGAACGAGACCACCTCGCCCTGCTCCGTAAACCGGATCTGGCCGTTGAAACTGCCCGCCGGCTGCGACAGGATCGCCTGGTTCGCGCGCCCGCCGCCGCGTCCCACCGTGCCGCCGCGTCCGTGGAAGAGCCGGAGCTCCACGTTGGCGCGGCGACAGACTTCCGCAAGCTGGGCATGCGTATCCTGGAGCGCCCAGTTCGCGGCCAGATAGCCGCCATCCTTGCTGCTGTCCGAGTAGCCGAGCATGATCTCCTGGAAGCCGCTCCGGGCGTCCAGTTGGAGCCGGTAGGCGCGGTTGGCAAACAGCCTGCGCATCAGCTCCCGGCAGCCGTGCAGGTCGTCGATCGTCTCGAAGAGCGGGACCACGTCCAGCGTGCTCTCCAGCACCGCCTCGCCGTTTCGCATCGTCCAGCGGAAGAGACCGTGCTCCTTGGCCAGGAGGAGCACCTCCAGGATGTCGCTCACGCAATGGGTCATGCTGATGATGTAGGCAACCACGGCATGCGGCGAGATGTAATGCTGGGCGTGCCCGATGACCTCGAACACCTGCAGCGTCCGCTCCGCGCGCTCCGAGCCGCTCCACCCGCGCTGCAGGAGCGGCCGGGGGTTCAGGAGCTCCTGCGTGAGGAGGCGGACCTTCTCCTCCTCGTCGAGCTCCGGATAGCGGCGGTCCTCCCCCAGCACCTGCGCCGCCTCGAGCAGCTCCGCCACCACCGCCTCGTGATCCTCGCTGTGCTGGCGGACATCGAGCGCGGCGAGCCGGAAGCCGAAGCTCCGGACCTGCATCACCAGATGCGCGAGCGTTCCCGAATCGGCGAGGAGACGGCCGTGGCTTGCCCGGAGGCTCCGCTGGATGAGCTGGAGATCCGCCAGGAATTCTCCGGAGGTGCCATACGCGGGCGGTTGTGCGGTGAAGGACGGCCCCTCCGCGTGGAAGTCGGTCAGCCTGTCCAGGTGCCGCAGCGTGGCGGAGAGCCGCTCCCGGATGTACTGCAGCTTCAGCCCGTACGGCTCGGTCCGGTATTTCTCGCGCGGCGGGCGCGGCAGCGAGATCCGGCCGGCGTCTTCCTCGAGTGAGCGGAGGAGCTCCTCCGTCGGAGGCGCCAGTCGGGAGCTCTGGGTGAGCTCCCGGCGGAGGACCTCCACCTGCCGGAGGTAATGGCGGAGCGCCACATCCTTGTGCAGCAGGAGCGTGCGCCAGGTGAGGTCCGGCGTGACGTTCGGATTTCCATCCCGATCCCCACCCACCCACGAGCGGTACTGGACAAACGCCGGGATCTCGAATTCCACGCCTGGATAGGCGTCCGCGAGGGCCGCCTGGAGGTCGTCATACAGCCACGGGACCACCTCCATGATGGTGCGATCCATGAAGTACAGCGCGTTGCGCACCTCGTCCTCCACGGTAATCGCGGTCGATCGCAGCTCGTCCGTCTGCCAGAGCGCGGTGAGCGTCCGGCACATCTCCCGCCGGTCGAGGTCGCCGTCCGTCAGCGGCCGGTCCAGGCGCGGCAGGCTTGCGGGGAGCGCGCGGTCCACGAGGCGGGCGGCGATACTCTGCAGCTTGTCCAGCACGGCCCGCCGGCGCGCCTCGGTGGGATGCGCGGTGAGCGTGGGACTGATGTACAGGCGCTCCAGCAGCGCTTGCATCTCCTGCGCCGTGGTCCCCGCCTGCGCCAGGCGCTGGACGGCGTCCCGGATCGACTCCGGGCGAGGCTCACCCGGGCGGCGGGCCTGGCGCTCCCGGTTAACCCGGATGATCTCCTTCTGCTCCGCCGTGTTGAGCAGCTGAAAGAAGATCACGAACGCGCGGAGCAGGCGGTGCACCACGTGGGGATCGCCAAGCTCCGGGACGCGCTCGAACAGGGTCAGCGGGTCACCGTCATCCGCGTAGAGCCGCCACGCGAGCTCTTGCAGCGTCCCTTCCCCCTGCTCGCGGAGCACCTCGCCGAACAGCTCGTCCAGGAGCAGGATGTCCTCCGAGAGGGGCTCGGAAAGCTCGGTCCGGCGGGGAGAGAGCGGAAGGAAGGAGGCGGCTTGCATAAGATAGGTTGGTGGTGAACGGGAGCGGATCGGGGCTGCAGCCGGCGGCGGCGCCAAGTGGACCCCGCGCTCGCCGGAGTGCCGGCGGGATCGATCCCGCTCCACTCCGCGCCCCCGTTAGCTTATCGCCACGCGGCAGCCGAAATAATGACCGCCGAAAAGATGGAGGCTCCGCTGGGCGCGCGCCGGGACTTCATGCCGGGCCGCGCTCCGGAAACAGCCTCCCAGGTCCCACCGCGTCCCGCGCCTCGCGCGGGGCATCGAGCCCGAGCCGCCGCTTCAGGCGTGCGACCCGCGGCGCGGTTGTGCACGGTATCGCAGTACGGTGACGGAAGGGATTGGGCCGACTATCGTTGTATGAGAAGTTGATCTGGTCCATTCGTGGTCCCCGAATGGACGGAGGTGTTCATGTCGTTGCTTACTGCCCCCCTGCTCGCCGTACACGGTGGCACGCCCGTACGTACGCGCGCCTGGCCAAAATGGCCGGTGTGGGACGAAGAAGATGCGAGCGCCGTGGCGGACGTGGTGCGGAGCGGCGCCTGGTTCCAGGGGACCGGAACCCGCTGCGCCGAGTTCGGACGCTTCTACTCCGCGCTGCACCACGCGCGGCACGGCGTTCCGTGCTGCAACGGCACCCAGGCCATCGAGATCGCGCTCCGCGCGGCGGGGGTGCAGGCCGGCGACGAGGTGATCACCTCGCCGTACACCTTCATCGCCACCGTCTCCGCGATGGTACAGGTCAACGCGATCCCGGTCTTTGCGGACATTCAGCGGGATACCCTGAACATCGATCCCGCGGCCGTGGAAGCGGCCATCACCGAGCGCACGCGCGCCATCGTCGCGGTCCATATCGCCGGCTGTCCGGCGGACCTGGATGCGCTGACCGATATCGCGCGAAGGCACGGCCTGATTCTCGTCGAGGACGCCGCACAGGCGCACCTGGCGGAGTGGAACGGGCGGCGGGTCGGCGCGATCGGACAGGCCGGCACTTTCAGCTTCCAGGCGAGTAAAAACCTGAACGCCGGCGAGGGCGGGATCATCCTCACGGATGACGACGAGACCTTTGAGCGAGCGTGGTCTCTCGCGAACTGCGGGCGGGTCCGGGAGGGCGGGTGGTACGACCACCGGATGCTTTCGGGCAACTACCGCATGTCCGAGCTGCAGGCGGCTCTGCTGCTCTCGCAGGCGCGGCGGCTGGAGGAGCAGACCCTCCGCCGGAATGCCGGTGCCCGTTACCTGGCCGAGCAGCTCGACATGATCGAGGGCATCCGCCCGCTCGCCCGGGATCCCCGGATCACGCAGCACGCCTACCATCTGTTCATCTTCCGCTATGATCGGCGCGCCTTCAGCGGCATGCCGCGGGAGGACTTCCTCGCCGCGCTCAAGGGGGAAGGCGTCCCCTGCAGCCCGGGCTATGCCCCGCTCTATCGGAGCCCCGCCTTCAAGATCGATTCGGGCACCCATCCCTTCGTGGCCGAGCGCGATTACACGAACATGTTCTTGCCGGAAGTCGAGCAGGCATGCGAGGATGCCGTCTGGCTTGGCCAGTCGCTGTTGCTGTCCGAGCACTCGGACCTCGACGATATCGGGGCCGCGATCCGGAAGATCCAGGCTGCGGCCCGCGCCTGAGCGCCGGAAGGCCTCCCGCCGATGGCAGACCAGCGGCCAGGCGGAGGCTGCCATCGGCGGGAGGCAGGAATATGGACCGGCGAATAAGAAAGCCGCCCCGGGGGGGCGGCTTTTTGCGTCGGCGCGCCACCGGATGAGGGGGAGAATGCGTACGTTTGGTCCCAACGACACCGTCGGCTATGCCATCGTCGGCGGCGGCGTCATCGGCCCGTGGCACGCCGGCAGCGTGAAGGAGCACGTCCAAGGCGCTCGCCTGGTCGCCTGCTGCGATACGGTGCGCGAGCGCGCGGCGGAGTTCGCGCGGCGCTTCGAGATTCCCAGGGTCTATACGGACCTGGACGCGCTTCTGGCGGATCCGGAGGTAGACGCCGTCAGCATCTGCACCCCCAGCGGGCTTCACGGCGACATGGTGATCCGCGCGGCGAACGCCGGCAAGCACGCCATGACGGAGAAGCCGATGGAGATCACGCTGGAAAAAATCGACGCCATGAACGAAGCGGCGCGCCGCAACGGGACGAGGCTCGGGGTGATCTTCCAGCGGCGCACCGCGCCGCTCTGGAAGAAGATCCGCGAAGTTGTGGGAGAAGGCAAGCTCGGCCGGATGGTGCTGGGCGATGCCTACCTGAAGTACTATCGCTCCCAGGAGTACTACGACAGCGGTGCCTGGCGCGGCACCTGGGCGCTGGACGGCGGCGGGGCGCTGATGAACCAGGGCGTGCACCTGGTCGACATTCTCCAGTGGGTGATGGGTCCCGTCGACACGCTGTTCAGTTTCGCGGACCACCTGGCTCGAAAGATCGAGGTTGAGGACACCACCGTATCCGCTCTCCGGTTCAAGAGCGGCGCCTTCGGGACGCTGGAGGGCACCACCTCGGTGGTCGGCAGCGCGGAGTGGGCCCGCGACGCGTCGGGCCGCGTTCAGGTGGGCCGGTGGGGCGGCCTGGATCACCGCATGGAGTTCCACGGGGACCGGGGCACGATCATGGTGGACGGCGAGCGCATCGTCCGCTGGGTGGTTCCCGGCGAGCCGGAGCCGGACCTGGAGGCGGACGGGATTGGCAGCGCCGCCTCCGATCCGCGGGCGATCAGTACGCGCGGTCATATCGTGCAGCTCCAGGACTTCGTGGACGCGATCCGCGAGGACCGCGAGCCGATGGTCACGGGCGCCGACGGCCGGGCCGCGGTGGAGATCATTTTGGCCGTTTACCATTCCGCGCGCACCGGTCAGCCGGTCCGCTTCCCCTTTGCCTGACCCCGGCGAGCCACAACGATGAAGTTTGCCATCTGCAACGAGACCTTCGGTGATTGGCCGTGGGAGCGGGTCTGCGCGCTCCTCGCCCGGCTCGGCTACAGCGGCGCGGAGCTCGCGCCCTTCACGTTCGGTGAGGCGGTGACGGAGATCTCCGCGGAGCGGCGGCGCGAGATTCGCGCGGTGGCGGACGACCACGGGCTCGAGATCGTCGGGCTGCACTGGCTGCTCGCCGCGCCGAAGGGACTCCACATCCATTCCGGGGACGCGGCTCTCCGGCAGCGCACCGTCGACTACTTGCGCGCCTTGGTCGACTTCGCCGGGGATCTCGGCGCCCGGGTCATGGTCTTCGGCTCGCCCGCCCAGCGCCGGCTGGAGGCGGGCGACGTGGAGGGTGCCTGGGTACGGACGCAGGACTCCTTCCGGCAGCTGCTCCCCACGCTGACGGAGCGAGGAGTGATCCTTTGCCAGGAGTCGCTGCCGCCGCCCGAGGCGGACTTCATCACCACCGCCGCAGAGGCCGCGCGCATGGTCCGGGAGATCGACCATCCCTGCTTCCGGCTGATGCTGGACGTCAAGTCGATGAGCGCGGAGCCGCAGTCGCCGGCGGAGATCATTCGGGAGTGGGCGCCCCTGGTGGAGCACGTGCACGCCAACGATGCCAACCGGAGAGGGCCCGGGTTCGGTGACACCGACTTCCGGCCCATTGCGGCGGCGCTGCGGGATGCCGGGTATGACCGGTATGTCTCCGTGGAGGTGTTCGACTACACGCCGGACCCGGAGACCATCGCGCGGGAGAGCCTTCGCTACCTGAAAGAGGTATTCTGAAGCGCATCGCCCAACCGCAACCTGCGTCCGGTTCCGAGCACCGGGCGCGTCCGTCCACGGAAGGAAGGCCGCCATGTCGCTGATTGAGATCGCCTCCGAGCTGGATTTTCATCACCCCGTCCCGGTGCGCGTGGAGCTTCCGCCCGACCTGCCGATCTCGACGGGGCCGGTCCAGCTGCGGCGCGCGGATGGGCGCGTCTTTCCGGCCCAGCGGGACGGCCGGGACCTCGTCGCGCTCATCTCCGGCATCCGTGGGGGCGAGCCGCAGCGGTTCCGCGTCGGCCTGGCGGCGGATACTTCCGGCGTGCAGGTAACGCAGGACGGCCCGTCGGCCATTCAGATCCACCTCCCGGACGGCCTCTTCACCGTGTTCAACTACAGCCCCGAGACGGCGCACCCATACTTCTTTCCCGTGGTCGGCCCCGGTGGAAAGCATCTGACCCGCAGCTTCCCGATGAAGAACGTCCCCGGCGAGTCGCACGACCACCCTCACCATCGCTCCTTCTGGACCGCCTACGGAGACGTGAACGACCTCGACCTCTGGAGCGAGGAGCCGAAGCACGGCTGGGTCACCGTGAAGAGCATCGAGAACCTGGTGAGCGGTCCCACGTTCGGCGGGTTCACCGCCAACGCCGTCTGGGCCGGGCCGGATCGGGAGCCGGTACTCGACAGCCGCTACACGCTCCGGGTGTACAATGCCGGCCCGGACCGCCGCCTGATCGACTATGACGTCGACCTCCTCGCCACCTACCGCGACGTGGCCTACGGCGACACGAAGGAGGGGGGCCTCCTCGCGTTCCGGGTGGCCGAGAGCATGACCGGTAAGAACGGCGGCCGAATGGAGAACGACCGCGGTGCCGTGGGTGAGAAGCTCTGCTGGGGCAAGCAGGCACAGTGGCTGGACTACAGCGGGAAGGTGGACGGAGAGGTAATCGGCCTTGCGATGATGGACCATCCGGGTAATGCCCACCACCCCTGCCGCTGGCACGCGCGGGACTACGGGCTGGTCGGTACGAACCCCTTCGCGGAAGGCGCATTCGAGGGATCGAAGACGAAAACACCGCCCTACGTCCAGAAAAAGGGGTCCACGCTCCACTTCCGGTACCGGGTGCTGATGCACCGGGGAGACGCCCGGGCGGGCGCCGTCAGTGACGCGTACCATGCCTGGGTGATGGCGCCGCACGGCCGCTCCGCCGGTTAACGAACCGGGGCCGGCTCGCGTCGGCGCCCGGCTCGCCGTCCTCACAC
>CAYQDT010000017.1:0-13381 GCA_964416225.1 uncultured bacterium | reverse complement strand
GGAAGAGCCCGGCCGCCGCGCCCGCCTGGGGCTTGCCGGACGAAACCTCAAGCGGGTGACGCTCACCGCTCACCGCGTCCGGCTGGAGGAGCTCTTCAAGGAGACGGCGTTCCACCACGCCTCCTGGCCGGAGTTCGACCCGCTGGGAGGCGCGCACCACAAGACCGCGCTCAAGGCGCTGCGGAAGCTGTACCACGGCCGTCCGGTTCAGTGGGAGGTCGACGCCGCCGCGCTGCGGGAATCGCGCGCCGGAGAGGATCCCTCGAAGGCCCACCCGGGCGGCCAGCCGGAAGAACACCCGGAACAGCCGCGAGATCCCCGCGCGCCTTTTTCCACGCAGATCGAGACGCCCCTGACGCGCGACGGGGCCTACGTGGTGGAGGCCGATGCCGGTGCGGTCCGGTCGACGGCGCTCCTCCTGATCAGCGACCTGGCCGTCACGCAGATCGTCGAGGCCGGCCGCGTGACGACGCTGGTGGTGAACGCGGGAACCGGCGCTCCGGTGTTCGACGCCGGCGTGCAGCTTCGGGAGACGGCGGCGGTCGACGGCGGAGAGAAGGCGCGGCTGCTGCCGGTTGCGAAGAGCGGGCCGGATGGGCTGGTCGAGCAGGAGGTGAAAGGGGGCGCGGTCTCCAGCCTCGCCACCCTCGCCTGGAAGGGAGACCGCTACGCGCGGGCGGAGGTCCACGGCACCCCGGGCGAGCCGGCCGATGGAGCCGGCCGGCGGGCCTACGTCTATACCGAGCGGCCGGTCTACCGCCCCGCGCAGGCCGTCCGGTTCCGCGCGCTGCTCGCCTCCCGCGAGGGAGAGGGGCCCTGGAAGCCGGTGACGGGGGAGCGGGAGCGGGTGCGGATCGCGGACCCGCATGGCGCGGAGATCCGCACCCTGGAGCTCCTTCCGGATGCGTTCGGCTCCGTCCATGGCGCCGTGGAGCTGCCCTCCGGCGCGCCCCTCGGCGCCTACACGATCACGCTGCTGCACGAAGCGGGCAACGAGGGCCGGCACGCCGTGGAGGATGGGAGCGGCAGCTTCCAGGTCGAGGAATACAAGAAGCCGGAGTTCGAGGTGACCGTCGCGCCGGCGGCCGAGCAGCCGCTCCGCGCCGGTCAGCCGCTCCGCGCCGGGCAGCCGCTCCGCGCCGGGCAGCCGCTCCGGGTGCGGGTGACGGCGCGGTACTACTGGGGAGCGCCCGTCCGAAAGGGAACGGTCCGCCTCCTCGCCCGGCCGGAGGCCTGGTCGCCCGTCTCCCCCTTCGGTGCCGGCCGGACGTTCTTCGACGCGGAAGACGCAGCGCCCGCGCCGGGGGAAGCGGCACGGGGGGCGTCGCCGGTTCCGTCGCAGCAGACGATCCCGCTCGACGCGGAGGGCCAGGCGCTGGTCACCCTCCCCGTTTCCACCACCACGCCGGCGGTCCGGGGTGCTTCACTCCAGCTCTCCCTCCGGGCGGAGGTGACGGACGCGAGCCGGCGCACCATCGAGGGAGGGACCACCGTGACGCTGCCGGCCGCCGGCCTCCAGGCGTTCGTGCATCCGACCCGCGGCTTCTTCGCCCCGGGTGAGCCGGTCGAAGTGGAGGTCCGAACGGTCGACGGCCGGGGCAAGGGGACGCGCGTGTCTGGTGAGGCCCGCGTGCTCCGGCGCGTCTATCACGGGAGCCGGGGCGCCTGGGAGGAGGTGCGCCGCGAGCCCCTGGAGACGGCTTCCGGCGGGATGGGGCTGCTGCGCTGGACTTCGGACCGGCCGGGCGCCTACCAGGTGCGCTTCGAGGCGCGGGACGCGGCCGAAGCGCCGGTGGCGGACGCGGCGGAGTTCTGGGTCAGCGGCGAGGGGGCCGCGGAGGCGCTCGGCCCGGACCGGGACGTGGCGCTGGTGGCCGAGCGGGACCGGTACGCCCCGGGCGATCCGGCGCGGCTCCTGCTGGTGGCGCGGGATCCCGGCATGACGGCGCTGGTCGCCCGGGAGACCGGGGTCCGGATCGCGGAGAAGGAGCTCCTGCGCCTCACGGCCCGGAGCACGCTGCTCACGGTGCCGATCACCCGCCGGTACCAGCCGGACGTGGTCGTCGCGGTGCGGGGCATCTTCCACCGGCGCGCCTTCGCGGATGAAGTGACGCTCGCGGTGCCCCGGGCGGAAGGGGAGCTCAGCCTGGAAGTTTCCGCGGACCGGAGCACCTACCGTCCCGGCGAGCAGGCGACCTTCCACCTGCGCGCCCGGGACGCGGAGGGGCGGCCCGCGCGCGCGGAGTGCAGCCTCGGCGTGATCGATGCCGCGACCTTCTACATCGAGGGCGACGGCGCCCCGGCCCTCCGGCCGTACTTCTACGCCGGCTCCCGCGGTGCGGATCTCCTCACGGCGGACAGCTTCGGGGTGACCTTCGAGACGCTGGATGAGGACGATCAGCCGAAGGCCGCCGCGGAGGGGCGCGCTCCCTGGACGCTCTCCCCGGGCCTCGGCGGGCTGCCGTCCCTGCCCGAGCTGGCCGGCGGGGGTGCCGGGCCGGCGCAGTTCGACGGGATCCATCGGGACCGGGCAGGGCGTGCGCTGCTAGTGCCGGCAGCCGGCGCACTGGTTTTTTCGTCCCAAAACTCTCCCTTTGCAGCGCGCGCCGAGAGCCGGCTCCCGGGCAGCGTCCGGGGAGACGCGCGGCCCGACGCGGCGGACGTCCCGGCGTCACTTCCGGCCGCGGCGAAGAGCCCCGCGGCCGGGCTGCCTACCACCGGCGCGCGCGCCCACTTCGCGGACACGGCATACTGGACCCCGGCGGTGGTGACGGACGAGCGGGGGGAGGCGACTGTCACCTTCACCTGGCCGGATGACCTGACCCGGTGGCGCGCCACGGCGCGGGGGTGGACGGAGCGGGTGGAGGTGGGCGACGGGAGCGCGGAGGTGACCACGGCGAAGGAGCTGCTCGTGCGCCTCCAGGCGCCGCGCTTCTTCGTGGAGCGCGACGAGGCGCTCCTCTCCGCGAACGTCCACAACGACACCGGCGCGGACCGGCGGCTGCGGGTCACGCTGGCGCTGGAAGGGGATACCCTCGTGCCCGCCGGCTCGAGCACCTTCGGCCCGGCCGGGCCGCGCCGCGTGGTTATTCCCCGGGCCGACCGGCCGGAAGCCGGATCGCCGCCGTTCGCCTCCCCGTCCGCAGCCGCCGGAGCCGCGGAGCTGTCCGAGTGGATCGACGTGCCGAAGGGCGGCGAGCGCCGGGTGGACTGGCGGGTCCGCGTGCTTCATCCCGGCACGGCAACGGTGCGGGTCGCCGCCGAAGCGGGACCGCTGGGCGACGCGGTGGAGCGGACCTTCCCCGTGGAGGTGCACGGGGTCGAAAAGCTGCTGGTGAAGAGCGGCTCGCTGGCTCCGGCCGGCAGCGCGGAAGAGTCCGCCGCCGCGAAGCTGGCGCTGAGCCTTCCGGCCGAGCACGCCCCCGGCTCCGGCGAGCTGGTGATCGAGGCCAGCCCCTCGCTGGCGGGCGCCATGCTGGACGCGCTGCCGTACCTGGTCGATTACCCGTACGGCTGCGTGGAGCAGACGATGTCGCGGTTCATGCCGGCCGTGGTGAGCGCGCGCACCCTCTCCGAGCTGGGAGTGAGCCTGGAAGACCTCCGGAAGCGTGCCCGCGCCGAGTGGGCGCGCCGGAAGGCGGCCCCGGCCGACCGCCCGGCGGACAGTGCCTATACCTACCCGGAGCACGCGCCGGGACTGGCCTCCGTGGCGGCCCGGGAGCGCGAGGCCTGGCAGTGGCGCGCGGAGCGGAGCCCGATCTACAACCCGGAGCAGCTCCAGAAGATCACCGCGGAGGGGCTGGCGCGGCTGGCGCGGTTCCAGCACCCGGACGGCGGCTGGGGCTGGTGGGAGCACGACGCCTCGGACACGGAGATGACCGCCTACGTACTGCGGGGCCTCTACACCGGACGGAGCGCCGGCCTGGCGGTGCCCGCGCAGATGACGGAGCGCGCTTCCGCCTTCCTGGAGAAACGGTTCGCGCGGCTGTCCGGACCGCACAGCCTGGTCAACGTGGGCTCCGTGCTGGTCCTGGACCGGAAGCGCGCGCCGGCGGCGGCGGGCGTGCTGCTCCAGAAGGTGTATCCCGCCCGGGAGAAGCTCTCCGCCTACGGGGTGGCGCTTCTGGCGCTGGCGCTCAAGGCGGGGGGCCGGGCCTCCGAGGCGCGGATCTGTGTCCAGAACCTGGAGAACGGCGCGCGCGTGGACCGGGAGGCGGGGAGCTGCTGGTGGCCGGCGGGGAGCGGCAGCCCCTGGTTCTGGTACAACGACCCCGTGGAGACCGCCGCGGCCTGCCTTCGCGCCTACGACACCGTCGATCCGAAGAACCGGCTGGCGCCCATGGCCGCGCGCTGGCTGGCGAATAACCGGCAGGGGGACGCGTGGGGCACCACGCGGGAGACGGCGCTGGCCGTCGAGGCGCTGGCGGAGTACGTCCGGCTGCGGAGAGAGCTGCAGCCGGACTGCACCGTTACCGTGGACGTGGACGGAAAGTGGAAGCGGACCTTCGCGCTCAACCCGGAGAACGCGCTGCTTGCGGACAGCCGGATCACCGTGCCGGTCGCCGCCCTCGCCGGCGGCGCCCACGCGGTGACCCTCACGCGGAAAGGCGTGGGCGCCCTCTATTACACGGCTCACCTCCGGTACTTCACTCGGGAAGAGGGGATCCGCTCCGCCGGCGGCGAGCTCCGCGTGCAGCGCCGCTACTTCCGCCTCTTCCGCCCCGAGCCCGGCACGCATCCCGCCGGACTCACGCCGGACGGGTACGAGCGGAAGGCGGTGCAGGCCGGCGAGCGCCTCACCAGCGGTGACCTCCTGGAAGCGGAGCTCCGGATCGAAGGTAAGAACAGCTACTCCTACCTGGTGTTCGAGGACATGAAGCCGGCCGGCTGCGAGCCGGTCGATCTCCGCAGCGGCGCCGGCGGCGGGAGCGAGCTCTGCAGCAACGTGGAGCTTCGGGATCAGAAGGTGGCATTCTTCTTCACGGAGCTGCCGCCGGGCCGGCACCTGGTCCACTACCGCCTCCGCGCCGAAATCCCGGGCACGTTCCATGCCCTCCCGGTGAACGGCTACGCGATGTATGCCCCCTCCGTGCGCTGCCTCTCCGACGAAGAGCGTCTCGGCATCGACGACGCCAACCCGCAGCAGGCCCGCGGCGAGGCGCCCGTCCCGGCAGCAGTCCGGGGAGCGCGCCGCTGACGGGCGGAAACCGCGGCCGGGGCCCGGGGGCGCACACCGGTCCGGCCGCACGTCCTTCCGGAAGCGAAGGACGCCGGGCCGCGGGCCTCCCGGCGCCAGCGCGGGGCGGATGCTCCGCCGCTTTTCTCCGCTCACAGTGACGCGGCGGCTCGGGGGTGAGCCTGGCGGGCGCCGGGAAGAAGCGCGCCGGTGGGCGAGCGAGGAAAACGGTGCGACATCCGCACGCCGCGGGCTCGTCTACGGAAATGACCGAAAAGCGAGCAGGCGATTGCCGGGAGACGTGGGAACCGAAGAGCGGCGGGGCCTCGAACGCTTACAGGACCTCGTTCTGGAACAGCTCGCAGATCTCGCCGTCCGGGCCTTTGAAAAAGGCGATGCGGACGGGAATTTTCGGCTCACCGAACACGCTGAGAGACTTGGGCTCCATCGTGATCTCGGCTCCGGCGGCGCGGGCCCGCTCCGTCGCGGCATCGCAGTCGTCGGCGCGGAGGCAGAAGTGCAGGATCGCGGCATGCTCCGCGGGACCCTCCGAAAGAGCATCCCGCTCAAAGATCTCGAGATAGTTGCTGTCCCCGGTGTCGAGCATACAGGCCCGGCGGGGCGCCTCGCCCCACTGGACCGCAAGCTGGAAACCCATTCCCTCGGTCCAGAAGCGGAGGCTGCGCTCCCAGCGCGCGGTCCGGATGGCCACATGATGAAAGCCGCAGCCGGGCACGGTGCGGTTCGCTTGCTTATCTCGGCGCATAGGGTGCTCACTCCCTGTCGGCGGGTGCACCGCCGCGGATCGACCCACCGGGTAACGGTTGGTGTTTTTGGTACCAACCCTGGTATAACACAACGGGTTTCGGTGCCTGCATAGCATGGGCACGAAGCCGTATCGACGGCGCATTGAGGAGATACATGGCATACGACACTCCCGCTCTGGCTCGCCTGGAAGAGCACGTGACTGCGTACCTGCGCTCCAATGACGACGTGGGGTACAACCGGTTCAACGACTTCGAGTGGGACAAGCTGAAGGACAGCGTCACGGACAGCGGGATGTCGGACGTCCACGTGGGCGCTGTGGAGACGGCGATGCTGGTGGAAGATCACATCCCCGGCTACGGCTCCGAGTACATCCGCCTGTTCATGATCAACGAGGACCGCACGGACGAGGAAGCGTGGAAGTGCCGCCAGATGCTCCACTTCGTCTTCCGCTGGATCGCGGAGGAGGACCGGCACGGCCACGTGCTGGAGCTGTGGCTGCGGAACTCCGGGCGGCGGGATGACAAGACCCTGACGGACCTGATGGTCATGGAGGGGAAGAAGCCGTACGTGGCGCCGCACGAGAACCCGACGCAGCTCTTTACCTACACCACGGTCCAGGAGAAGGCGACGCAGCTCTTCTATTCCTGCCTGCGCCAGTCCGTCGACGAGCCGATCTTGCGGACCGCGCTCGCGAAGCTGTCCCAGGACGAGGCGCGGCACTGCCACTTCTTCAGCCAGCTGGTACTGGACGGGCTCCGGGACGCGAACGCGCGCCACGTCTCCCAGATGCGGGAAGTGCTGGAGCAGTTCCGCATGCCGCTCTCCATGATGATGGAGAACTACAAGCGGAAGGCGATCCAGATGAAGCGCGCGGCCCGCAACTACGACGCGTACGAGGCGATGAACCACTTCGCGCGGCTGGTGAAGCAGGTGATGGATTCTCGCACCACGTCCCGCGGCGGGCCCGGATCCGCCAATCTACAGGACCTCCTGGAGTACGCCCAGCGGTAAGGCCGCTCCCGCATTCCCGCCGGGGCGCTCCCGACGGAAAGCCGACCGGAAGAGAGGGGCAGGACCAGAACCCTGCCCCTCTCTTCCGCGTACTGCCGCAGCCCTTCCCCGGGGCATGCCGCCAGGCGCTACGCCAGCCGGTGAATGCGCCGGTACGTCTCGATCAGGTCGTCGATCGGACCCTGGTAGCGGAGCGGTGCGTAGCCGAAGGGATCCTCCACCGGCTCACGGAGGAGCACGCGAAAGGTCGCGTCGACGGACCAGGCCAGTGCCTGCGGATCGTACCCGCCCTCCATGGTAAACGCGAGGCGTCCCCCGCACAGCTCGTCCGCCAGGTTGCGCAGGAGCGCCACCCACTGCCCGAAGCCGCTCACCGTGACTGACATCCGGATCGAGTTGAGGTAGGCGGTGTTCATCCAGTGAGAATCGTAGCCGGCCGACACGAGGATCAGCTCCGGCCGGTAGGCCCGCGCCACGGGCGCCAGGATCTGTTCCAGCACTTCCCGGTGGCCGCTGTCGCCCACGCCCGCCGGCAGCGGCACATTCACCGTGGTGCCGGCGCCGGCTCCGGCACCCGTATCCTCCGCCCGTCCCGTTCCCGGATAGGCCGGGTACTGGTGCATCGAGAAGTAGAGCACGGAGGGATCTTCGTAAAAGATCTCCTGGGTGCCGTTTCCGTGGTGGACATCAAAGTCCACCAGCAGCACCCGCCCGAGGCCGCGGCTGCGGACCGCGTGCCGCGCCGCCACCGCGGCGTGGTTGATCAGGCAAAAACCCATCCCGGCCGCCGTCCCCGCGTGGTGTCCCGGCGGCCGCACCAGCGCGAACGCCGCGGGTGAGACGCCGTCCAGAACGGTATCCACCGCGGCGATGGCGGCGCCGGACGCCAGGGCCGCCGCGTCGAAGGAGCGCGCGGAGAAGGGTGTATCCGCGGTGAGCCATCCGCCGCCGGAGGCAGCGGACTGACGGAGGAGCGCCAGATAACCCGGATCATGCACCGCCTCCAGAGCGGAGACGGGGGCCGGCTCAAAGGGAAGATGCCGCACGCGGTCCCACAGGCCCCGCTCCTGGAGCAGGTCGACCACCGCCTCGACGCGACCGCGATTCTCCGGATGCTGCCCGGTCCGATGCTCCAGAACCAGCGGATGATACAGCAGCGCAGGCGCCATACATACTCCCCATTGGCCGCGGTCCGGCGGAATCCCGCCGGCGCGCCCTCCCCTCGACCTTCCCTGGGATCCCTCGAGCTTCCCCTTTATTGTTTCCCCCTTATTGGGAGGATCGTCGGGTCATCCGGTTTCCCATCGCTCACCGCGGCAGCCACTCCGGTGCGGCGTAAAGGAGCGATTGAAGGAAGCCGTCCGGCGGCAACAATGGAGTGTGAGCAGTCGCACCAGGCACAACACAGGCGCAACCGGGGCCCTCGCGGCGCATGCGGAATGGCTGCGGCAGGTCCCGCCGGAAGTCCAGGCGCATCTGCTCTCCCCACGCGAGCTCGAGCGGGTACTGGAGCTGACCGCGCGGCTGATTCCGTCTGGTGATCCCGCCCAGCTCGAAAAGCTGCATGCCGAGCTGCACCGGCTGGCCCTCCGCCTTCAGCTCCACATGGGCCACCGCGCCGCCCTCCGCTACCTCCGCGACGATCTGCGCCAGGTCCTCCTCCTGCTTCCGGGGCTGGATGCGGCCCCGGAGCTTCTCGCGCGGATCCTCTGCCGGGCCAGCGACGCGGTCTGGGAAGCGCATGTGGAGACGCTCCAGGAGCCATCCCACGCGCGCGGCACGCAGCCGACGCGGCAGGAGCTCCTGCTGGCGAAGCGGATCCAGGAGCGGCTGCTGCCGCGGAGCGTGCCGGAGGTCCCGGGCTACGATATCGCCGGAAAGGTGCTGCCCGCGGCCGAGGTGGGCGGCGACTACTGGAGCTGCCGGAACTACCCGGAGGATGACATCGTGGCGTTCAAGCTGGCCGACGTGACCGGGCACGGCATCGCGGCCGCGACGCTGGTGGCGGCGGTGAAATTCATCAGCGGCGGCTATTACCGCGCTTCCAAAACGGCCGCCCAGGTGATGGAGCGCACGAACCATGTCCTGGTACGGGACACCCCGGCCGAGATCCTGATTCCGATGGTGTACGGGTGGCTCTACCCACACAGCCACGAGATGAGCGTGGTGAACGCCGGGCATTCCCCGGTGCTCCATCTGCATGAGGGCTTGATCCGGCAGGTCGCCCCCACGGGCGTGGCCCTCGGAATGCTGGAGACCCGCTACCGTGAGGCGCGGCTGCCGATGGAGCCGGGGGACATCTTCCTCACCTGCTCCGACGGGATCACGGAGCCGAGCGCCGACGACGCCCTCGGGGAGTCGTGGGTGATGGATCAGCTCCGGGCCCACGCCCACCTGGGCGCGGCGGAGCTGGTGGAGCAGATCATCGGCGGCGCCCTGAAAGCTTACGGCGCCGCGCTGGATGACATGTCGGTGCTGGTGGTCAAGCGGCGAAGGTGAGCGGACCGCGCGGACCGATCCGGCGTCACGGTCCGGCCGCGCCCCCCCGGGCGGCGGCCGGGCGGCTCTTGGTCGGGTCGAATACCCGGATGGTGACCGCCTCGAAGCGATCCGGCCGGGTCTCGCGCGCCTCGACAAGCACCGAGTCATGGAGACGGGGCAGCCGGCCCGCCCGCGGCTCGCCGGACCAGCGGGTGCGCGGCGTGAGGCGGACCTCCGCGTGGGGATGCCGGGTGCTGGCGCCCCGCTCCATGACAAAGCTCCCGGATCGGGCGTCTACCGCCAGGACATGTCCCCGGAACGCCTGTGTTCGGGGCGCCTCGGCGCAGGCCACGCCCGCCGTGAGGAGCGACAGGCCGCAGGCGAGGAGGCCGCACCCGGGGAGTTGGCGGCTGCGTGCGTTCATCTTGCGGGTCTCTGCAGGTGAAAGGCGGGCCGCCTCTCGAGAAGCGAGCCCGCGGATGCGGAGCGTCTACTGCGTGCTGACCGGAGCCTGGCTCGCCGCCCCACCGGTCCCGGGCGTGCCGCGGGGCGCGCCTCCGGGTGACGTGGTGCGCGCGCCGGACTTAGCCGCGCCGCCGGCCGCTGGATTTCCACCGCCGTCTTCCCCGCCGCCGCAGCCCGAGAGGGCCAGCATTCCGGCCATGAAGGCTGCGGCCAGGAGCAGTCCGGGGATGATCTTCGTCTCGAAACACTTTCGTTCCCTCCTTTTCGGTGCGATCCGCGTGCCGGCTAGGGTTCGTAGTCCGGTGTGAACCAGTAGAGGCAGTTCCCCGGATAGGTCCAGTACGAGACCCAGGTGCCGTCCGCGTTCACCTGGGCGAAGGGGCTGCGGTCATAGTTCCCGCCGGACGGGAGCCACTTGACGTGACCGTCCGCGAAGAGGTAGTTCATCCCCTGCCCATGGACGAAGGTATTCACTCTGCCGAACTGGGTCTGGTTGTACCAGACGCACCGGGAGCTGGAGGAGTACAGCTTGGGCGCCGGCGCCGTGTTGATGTCGGCGATCACCGGATTCGCCCCGGTGCCGTGATGCGTCTGCATGTCCCCATTCCCTTCCCACACCAGCACCGTTCCGGCCGGCGTGAGCATCCGCGCCTGGCCGGTCCCGATCAGGATGCCGTTGTAGGTGTACGAGAAGTAGAGGTCGTCCTTGAACGAAATGCTGGAAAAAGGGTTCCAGGTTTTCCTGGAGGACGGGCACTGGAAGATCTTCCAGTTCTTCACGTACGGCTGGATGAGGTAGGTCCACATCGCAAAGCGCGGCGACGTCGGAGCGGGCGGGCTCACCGTGGAGGTCGGCGTCTGGATGAGGGTAAAGCCCTGTGCCGCCTGCCAGCCGCCGTTGGGGTCGCCGGCGCCCGGATACCGCTCGTCGTAGTCCTGGCTGTACATCGTGATCGCGCTGCCGAGCTGCTTCAGATTTGCCTGGCAGGTGGCTTTACGGGCGGCCTCGCGTGCCTGAGCGAAGACGGGGAAGAGGATCGCAGCCAAGATGGCGATGATGGCAATGACGACGAGGAGCTCAATAAGGGTGAAGCCTCTTGGCGTAACGCGTCTCATGTACGATGCATCCTGTGGAGCTGGGGCGGGCGGTCGCGGGGAGCCGGAGAGGGGTACGACAGCCTGAATTATGTTCTGTTCCGGCCCGGGCGAAGCTGCGCGTTTTTGGCGATTGTAGACCAGCGCGCAGATCTTTGACCGCGCTCCTGGGTCTCTCGTTCCACTCCGGCCGAGTTTTCCGGCGGAAAGCGCGCCGAGTGAGGTGCCGGCCGACGCCCGCACGGCGGTGTTCGAGGGCCAAATTGCGTGCGGCTCGTGGACCTCCGCGACGGGATGAATCCCGCCGCTCTCTGTACCCGTTGGGGTGCCGGCCGATGCCGGCACTCCCGTCCCCAGAGGGCCGATTCCGGCCGCACGGCCCAGTTCCTCGCCGACCACTCAACCGCCCGGCGCCGGCGTCCGCATTCCTTTCGCAGCCTCAATCAAGCGGTTCGGGGCGACGGCCTGCCCATGGTGGAGTTGAGCCGGCATGATCGGGAATCCGTAGAAAGCATCGCCGATAGGGGCCGGTGCTGCCGGTTCCCGGCGGTCCGCCCGGCGCCGAGCGGCCTATAGCCCGCCTTCGAGGCGCCTCCGCAGCAACTCCGGAAACTGCTGGAACCACCGCTGATTGAGCGGCGAGGGGTGCGGCAGCGGGCAGACAGTCAGCGGCCGCTCCACCGGGGACCCCTCCGGCGTCTCGGCGCGCAGCCGGCAAGGAAACTCCGCCTCATACCGGTCATCGCGGCGCCAGAAGGCCTCCGCCGCGCCCGGCTCCCCGTACGGCGCGAACCACTGGAACGCCTCGGTCCCGAGCGTTATCACCCGGTCTCCCGTCCAGAAGCACGCCAGCAGCCGCGCGACATACGGCCGGAACCGCTCTTTCACCCGGTCCGGGTAGGCCTTGTTCCCCGGCGGCTTGTAGGGGACCGTATTGGAGAGAAACACGTGCTCCAGCGCCGCCTCCAGGTGGCTGCCGGCGGACTCGGGAGCGATCCCGGCCGCCTCCAGCACTCCCAGCCGCACCTGCCGGCCGGCGGCCCCGACCTGCGGCTGCCCGAGCCGGACCTCATCCCGGCCCAGATCCCGCCCGAACGAGCACACGCCGGCCTGCGGGTTGCCCGCGAAGGCGATCGGCACCACCGGCGAGCGCCCGAAGCGCTCGTACACCTCCCCGTCCAGCGGGAAAGGGGCACGCTCGGCTTCGCGCCGCATCGCGTCGAGGATCGGCTGAACCGGACAGGTCAAGGGTCTATCTCCCGAACAATGGTCATGCAGGTGCTTCCGGTGCAGGCGCATTTTTCATGCAGGCGCATTCTTCAAGCAAGCAGCTCGAGGAAGCGGCCACCGACTGTGATACCGACTCTTCCGGGCCCATGAGCGGCCCGGAGCGGTGAGGAGAGGTGGTGAGGAGAGGTCATGAGCGCCCCGTTCCCCTCTCTCCGCCGAGGCGGGGCCGTCCTTGACCCTCCGGGGAGCGGCTCGTATACTGGTCCGTCTGTGGATCGCGGAGGCTATCTTGGTTATCATCTTCGATTTGGACGGCGTGGTCTACCTTGGGGATACCCCGATTCCGGGCGCCATCCACGCGCTCAACGAGCTGGCCGGGGCGGGCCACGCGCTCTTCTTCCTGACGAACAACTCCACCCGGAGCCGTCAGAACTACGCAGACAAGATCTCCCGCATGGGGCACCGGGTCCAGCCGGAGCAGGTGATGACCTCCGCCTACGCGACCGGGCTGTACCTGCGCGAGCAGGGTGCCTCCGGCAAGAGCGTTTACGTGGTGGGAGAAGGCGGCCTCCGCGAGGAGATGCGCCTCGCCGGGCTGCGCGTGATTGAGCTGGAGGATCCCACGCCGGCCGACTACGTGGTGGCGGGCCTCGATCGGGAATTGACCTACGAGAAGCTGCTCCGGGCGCACGTTGAGATCACACGCCACCGCGCGACCTTCGTCGCCACGAATCGGGACGCAACGTTTCCGATGGAGAGCGGGGCGATTCCGGGCGGGGGCGCCATCATCGCCCCGATCGAGTGCTCCACGGGGGTGCAGGGCATCACCATCGGCAAGCCGGAGCCGCACGCGTGGCTGCGGATTCTGGAGCTGGCCGGCGCCCGTCCGGAGGGTGCGCTGATGATCGGCGACCGGGCCGAGACGGATATCCTGGGCGCCAAGAAGATCGGCCTGCGCACCGCCCTCGTCCTGACGGGCGTCACGACCGCCGAGATGGCTGAACAGCTTCCACCCGAGGCGGCGCCGGAGTTTATACTGGAAGATCTCTCCGCGCTTCCGGAGCTTGCCGCGCGCCTGGGCCGCCCGTGAGTGAGGCGCGCCGGGGCCCCGGCGGCCCCGGCTTTCCCTGGCTCTTCACCTGCGGGCTCCGGTAC
>CAYQDT010000016.1:0-13760 GCA_964416225.1 uncultured bacterium | reverse complement strand
GCGGCACTGCCCACCGGTGCAAAGTCCGGATCGATCGCCGGGGTCACGTTCTTCGCCATCCGCGGGTGCGCCAGCCGTCCCGCGGGGATCGCCTCACTTGGGGTGATCCGGGGATGGCCTTCCAGGCGCGCTGAGACCGCGGCCGGGGGAACCGGCTCGCTACGCCGGCTCGGCATCTGCTCACGAGGGCCGAGCGGCACCACGATGGACCCTTCCATCGGGGTCTTCACGGGCTCCAGTCCGCTCCGCATCTCCGGTGTGGGGAGGGTCGGGCGGGAGATGGCGGGCAGCGTCGGGTCACCCTGCCTGCGGGTCTGGTTGAGCGCGGCGCCGGCCGGGACGACGGTGAGCGTGATCGGGCGGGCCTTGCCCAGGTTCTCCGCCTTGTCGTACGCCCAGGCTTCCAGGCGGATCTTACCGGTGTTCGTCGCGGGGTCCAGGTACTGCGCGGTATCCAGCTCCAGCACATAGGGAGCGCGATTTTTGAGAAGGCTAACGTTCTGGTTGACGAAGATGGAGACGAGCAGATCCCGCGTCACGTTGTCTTCGGCAAGCACGTCGATGGCGATCTTCCCGGAGACGACATCCCCATCCTGCAGGCCACGGAACTGCACAAGCGGCGGCACCAGGTCCGGACCGCCGGGGATCCCGTTCCGGACGGTGATGTTGATGACGTCGGATGCCAGCGCGCCGCGCGGTCCCATCGCGGTGATCTTTACCGTGTGGTTGCCGTCCGCGAGCTGCCGCGTATCGAGGTCCAGATACTGGATCCCATGCCGGTTGATCGTGATGAACGGCCGGCTGTACTGAAGGGTATCGTCCACGAACACGGCAAACGCGCCGATATTCGTGGGGCCCATGTCATACGCCACGCTCATGCTGATCTGCCCACCCACCAGTGCGTTGGCGAGCGGGTTACCAATAGCGATCTGCGCGGAGCCGCCCGGGGCGGCGTGTGCGGCGGGCGCCCCACAGAAACAGAGGAGCGCACCAGAGATCACTGACCAGCCGTGCTTTGCCAGGTCGTTGCGGCGCATGAATGGATCTCCTCCCTCCGGCGATGGACGCGAGGGGACATTGCTTGCTTACTTCGGGCGGGAATCGGTCAACCGTTCGATGGAGGCTCAACCGGAATGACCGCATGGAAGTTGACCGTCCAGGCAACCGCTTCCTCCCGGGGGTGCCGGAATGGATGCAACTCGGATCGCTCCCTTGTAGTCTGACAGGCCGAACGGCGTATCGGTTCCCAGCTTGCCAGGCACGCACCGGCTTCCGTGCAGACGCCTGGTTTGATTGTCGGCCGGGCGATGCGCCGCCCGGAATCCAGGCGCTCTCCAATTCGTCTAGCCAGGTTTATCTCCGCGAGATTCCGGGAAGACGCCGCCGGTGAGGATTCCGGCGCGGGCCCGGTGAGAGGCGGCGGGAGGCGTATGGCGCGCGAGACCAACGAAACGGGATCCCCTCCGGGTTCCCACGCACGTCTGCCGCGGTTCAGTCCGACGCGGATCGCGCTGTACGTCTTCTGCCCCCGCGCCTACCGGGCCTACTACCGCGAGGGGCTGAAATGGGGCCGCATGAATGCCGGTCACGCCTTCGGGGGAAGCCTTCACCGCGTGCTTCAACTCTTTCACGCACAGGGCGGTGCCGAGCACGTGACCGTGGAGGAGCTTCAGGAGAGCCTCCGACAGCGCTGGACCCATGCCGGCTACGGATCGGACGAGGAGGCCGAGGCCCATCTCGAGCGCGGCATCCGGATGCTCGCGGAGCATCACGCGCGGAGCGCCGCGCCGGAGCGGGAGACCCTGTGGACGGAGCGGACCGTTCAGCACCGCTATCCGGACTTCGTCCTCTTCGGCAAGATCGACCGCCTGGACCGGCGACCCGACGGCTCGCTGGAGGTGGTCGACTACAAATCCGGGCGGTGGACGGTCACTGAGCACGAGGTACGGGAAGATCTCGCGCTGTCCGTTTACCAGTTACTGGTTGCCCGCGAAAACCCGGGAACCCCGGTCTACGCCGGCATCCTTTGCCTCTGTTCGGGTGAAGGGGCGGCCGTGGTGCGCACGGAAGCAGAGCTGGATGCGTTCGAGGTGTTCGTGGTGGACCTGGTGCGCCGGATCATGTCGGACGAGCGGATGGAGGCCGTCCCGGGGGCGCAGTGCCGAAACTGTCTCTACCCCCGGGTCTGCCCTCCCGGGCGGCGGTGGCTCGCGGCGCACCCGCTGCTCGCGCCGCCGGAGAGCTGACGGACGGCAGGTCGCTGCGTCCGGTCGCGGATCAGCACTTATTTTGCTTCAGCATATTGCAAGGGAGGCCGCTGCAGCAGGGCGTGGAAGATGACGAGCCGACACAGGGCGTGTTGTCGGGAATGCAGTTGGAGGCCGCTGCGGCCACCGTCGGGGCGATGATGGAGCTCACCGTGGGGATCAGCAAGGCAAGCCCACCGGCCGCTCCCACGCGGCGCGCCAGCTCCCGGCGCGAGATCTTTTCGGCCATGGCGCCTGCTTCTGCGAACTCCAGCAGATCCGCCTTCTGTAGTTGCTGTACCCCGAGCTGGAGCAGCTCTTGCGTGCGGACACCGGCTGCAATTGCCTGCGCCGGATGCGTCGCGGCGAAGCGCTCGGCCAGGACGCCGATGGGCGTGTGGCCATCGCAGCTCCGCCAGATCCAGGCTGCGGTGGCGTTGAGGCAGTGGGCCTGGTGAGTGCGCAGGTCGTAGATGAGCGTCTCACCCGTGATCTCCTGAACCACGAGCTCCGCCTGTCGAGTTCGGGGGTGCATCGCTTTATTCTTCCCTGATAGTCGTTCGGCTAGTTGTAGCCTGATCGCCTGGATAGGCGTTTATCGGTTGGTTGATTGGTGTAACTTGCCGGGATTATACCTTTCAGCGTAGCGCCCGTGACGAAATTCCAACTAAAGGGTGATCGGTCTCCCACTCTGTGCCTCGGGTCCGGGAGCGTTGCGGCTGGATTCCTGCCGGCACTCTCCGCTTCATCCGCACGTCATGTGGCCAGGCCTTCCGTAGCCATCCGATATATAGGAGGACCTGGCCGCCTGGTTCAGAGCTCGTTCCGTTATCTTTCCCTCAATCGGGCGCGCTGTGAGATGCTTAAACGGAACGAGCGCTCGCCTGGTGCCTGTACGCAGCTCGTTCAGCGGGAGACGCATGCGACAGTGGCTGGATCGACTGATACCGATGGGACCGCTCCATCAGTGGGCGGTGGACAGCGCGCACGCGGGCGCGCGGATCGCGGCGGCGCTCCTGCTGTTCTCGATCGTCCGGTGGCTGGTAGTGCGAGGATTTCGATCCGTGCTCGGGCCGCTCCTCGTGCGCGCGGAGCGAGAAGGGAGCAGCAGCCACTCCCGTCTCCTGACGCTGGCAACGCTGGGCGAGAGCGCCATCACGTACACGCTCCTGTTTGTTGCAGGGGTGTCCATCCTCAGCGATGTGGGGATCAATGTCGCCACCATCGTGGCGGGCGCCGGGGTGGCCGGGCTGGCGCTGAGCTTTGGGGCGCAGCGGGTGGTGCGGGACCTGCTGACGGGTTTTTTCTTGCTCCTGGAAGACCAGTTTCGTGTGGGGGAGGTGGTGACCATCATCGCGAGCGCCGGATTGCCGCAGCTCAACGGCACCATCGTCGAGATCGGGCTGCGCGCCACCCGGCTGCGGGACATCGCGGGGAAGCTCGTCACTATCGGCAACGGTGACATTGCCGCGGTGGTGAACCACAGCCGTGGGCCGGTCACGGCGACGGTCGACATCGGTGTTCCCGCCGATACCCCGCTGGACCATTTGACCGAGGTGGTGTCGCACGCCGTCCTGCCGCCGGACCTGATCGAGGGCCCGGTCACCCTGGAAGGTGTTTCCGCACTGGATGGATCGAAAATGGTCGTCCGGATGGCGGCTCCGGCCCGGCCCGGGAGGGCGCCCGAGGCGGAGCTTGCCCTACGCCAGGCGCTGGGCGAGGCGCTCCGCCGGGCGGGGATCGAGATCCGCTGAGGCGCTGCCGGGTGTGGAGAAGAGGCTGCCCCGGTGCCGGCCTGCGGCTCCCCGTCTTCCCCCACGTGCTCCGCTGCCGGGAGTCAGAAGCGCCGTCCGACCGTCACCTGTAGCGGGTGGATCATGGACGCGGGGCTGGTGACCGCCGTGACGGGGACCGGGTCGGCCACGTGGTGAAAGAGCGCGCGAAGGACATGAGGGCCGGCGCCCGTCACTTCCCAGGAAAGCGTGACATCCCCTTCAGCGGTGAGGCGCACCTCACCCGGCAGGCTCTTCCGCTCCTGGGTCCACTCCGGTGATCCGAAGGCGACCGCCAGCCCGCCAGGCTGCCCGTCGATCAGGTGCCCCCACCCTTCGAAGCGGCGGCGTGCGGGGGACGACCGTGCATAGGCTGCCGTCGAATTGGGTCCAGGACCCGTGAAGAGCGTCCAGCCTCCCTCGCGGGGCATGTGCAGGCGGAGCATGGATCCGGAGGCGACTGTTCCGTAGAGCCAGCTCTCCACACCCACGTCCCAGCGGAGGGGCGTTCGCTGCTCCGCGTACGGCATCGTGACGGAGACACGCCGGACCGCACCGTCGGAGTCCTCGATCCGGAATGTGGCGTCGAGCCACGACTTGGAGGCGGGCTGCGTCAGGGTGAGCCGGTACGGGAGCGCCGCCGGGCCGTTCCGGTACGTGCCCGTCCGCTCGATCACGGCGTTGACCGGTCCGGCGCTGATTACCCGGCTCTCCACAGTCGGGGCACAGGGAAGCTCACCCCGTGCGCCTTCGACCTCCCAGAATGCGGGCTTCCGCAGCCGCTCGGCGCCGTATCGCACGGAATCCAGGAAGAAGGGCCCCGAGCGCGGGATGCGGTAGGTTCCGCGCACCAGGAAGGCGTCGCCGCTCGCCTCCACCACTCCCGGACGCGGCGTCTCGCCATGCACGTCCTTCCCCGCCCGCAGCAGGAAGCGCTCCTCCGCCAGCGGACCCGGTGACGCCGTGAACGAGGCCGAGAGCATCCGGACCGAGTGGTCCGGCCAGCGGGCATTGATGTCGAATTGCGTGCCGCGCAAGGGGCGGCCGTCCTCTTCCAGGATCGCGTGCAGCGCATCCGGGAGCACGCCTTCGGGAAGCGGCACTCGTACCGTCACCGGATAGCCGAACCGCCGCTCACCGAGCGTCTCGCGAACCCGGATGGGAACGGTGCAGGCACCCGGGGCGCCGGTTACGGGCAGGGCAAGAGCCGCCAGCAGCAGGCAAGGGATCCATCGGTAGCCTCTCATCGCGTCTCTCCCCCGTTACCGTTTCTCCGCCGCAGCCGCCGCGAGCGCGGACGGTTTTCGCTGCCCGTTCCCGCTGGGGCCCCGGATCCGCTCCCGCCGCTGCCAGTTCCGGTCGGCCTCGATCCATGCGTCGATCGCCGCTCCCTGCTCCGTCGGCAGGCCCAGGGCCGCCCGGACAAGCGCTTCGATCCGCTCCTCGAGGTCCGTCCAGCTGGCTTCATGCGCCGGGTCTTCCCGCATGCGAACGAGCGCCTCGGCCTCGGCGGCGGCCGAGTCCGTCCAGGCGCCGACCGGAAGGTCGACCAGGAAACCCTGGAGGAAATGCAGGTAGCCGCCGTTGACGTGTCCGCCGAAAAAGACGTGGCTGAAGAAGAAGTGGGCCGTCCGGGAGCAGAGGAGTGCCACGAGCGCCCGCGGATGCCGCCCGACTCCGTTTCTCGTCGAAAGCGGCACCCCGCAGAGGAACGTATCCTTCAGCACGACCCCGGTATCGTCGTATGCGGCGCGGAGGGTCCGCGCGTTCTGGCAGATCACGATCTTGGGCTGCCGGAACAACTCCAGCGGCGGCGGGGCATTCCCTTCGGCGCGGAGCCGGACGTCATCGTAGTCCATCCACCATCCGCCCCACTGAAGGCGGTACCGGGCCACTTCGCCGTTCCCGGAGAAGGCGCCGCCGCCGAGGAAGCGGCGCGCGTGCGCGCTGTCGGGGCGCGCGGCGGTGACGTACCGCTCCCGAAGGCCGGCACGGTGGAACGAGACCGACCAGCGGATCTGGAGCACGTCGCCGAGCCGGGTCTGCGGACCGAGCAAGCTCCGCAGCGCGGCCCGGTGGGTCTCTCCTTCGGGCGGCGGAAAGATGGCCCGTATCGTCGTGCGCCGGTACCAGGTATGCGGCGCGAGCGCCGGCGGACCCGCGTGCAGCGTGCCCGCCATGTCGGCGAGCCGGCGAACCTCGACCGCCTCCCCGCCGGCAGCCCCCGCGGCTCCCGCGAACAGCACGATTGGATAGACTCCCGCCTCTCCGAAGGCCCGCGTGTCCGTCGCCAGCCACACGCTCTGGAGGCGGTGCTCCTCCAGCAGTCGCTCGCGAAGAGCGCGGGCACTCTGGTTCGCCAGCACCTTGTTTGGGAGCACCAGGGCCAGCCGGTCTCCCGGCCGGAGCCACTCCAGGCAGGCATACAGGAAGTACAGATACAGGTCCGGAGCCCCGCTGACGGCCCCGGGGAAGCGATCCGTCAGTTCCCGCTTCCGCTCCCCGTCCAGGCGCTTTGCTTCCACATAGGGCGGATTCCCGAGTACCAGCATCCTGCCGCCGGCGTCCGGCCGCGACACGAATTTGGGTGGAGTGGTCGTCTCAAGCGGATCCGCGCAGTACAGGGCGAAGCGGTTCGGGGCGATCCGAATGTTGAAGTGCCGGAAGAATGCGTCGGACAGCGCCCTCCCGGCCGCGCGGACGGCCTCCGGGTTGGAGTCGCAGCCGACCAGGCGGGGCACCCACAGCTCCGCGATCTGCTTCGGATCGGCATCGGGGCCGCTGCGCGCCAGGTGCGCCACCACGCCGCAGAGAAAGCCGCCGTCGCCGCACGAGGGATCGAATACGACATCTCCGGCAGCGGGGGACACCTCGTCGACGATCAGCCGCACCAGTGCCTCGGGGGTGTAGTACTGGCCGCGCAGCTTCGATGCGGAGGTCCGCTGCTGGTAGTGGTTTTCCGAGCCGCCGGCGGGCCACGCCGCCGTGGGCGAATGCTCTCGTCCCACTACCGGCTCACGCTCGGAGACGCGGGCGCGTCGCAGGTCTCCGGCGCTCGGGGCCCGGCGACGCGTGGAGCGGTGCCGCCGGGCGCACCCGGTGACGCCGCTCGGAACCACGGGAATCGCGACGGCGTGCGGTCCGGCGTCCGCCGAACGGCCGTGCTCCCGGTTGATGAAAACAGGTGTCGCGCCATGGCCTCCATTCCCGCTTGCCGAGCGGGCCCTTCTCAGTTCGGTTCTCCGCCGCGCGTCGAAATTCCGCTCTAACGGGCTCCTTGCGAGCCGCCGGAACGTCCGGCATCATGGACCTATGCGCGTCCTGCAGCAGTTCGAGACGGAGCCTCATACCTGCGCCTACCTGCCGGATCGAGAAGCGGTGCTGGAATACCAGTACGTTGCCCGGATGACGCCGCAGGAGTATGAAGACCGGATGAATCGCGGGTACCGGAAGTTTGGCCCCATGCTCTTCCGGCCCGTCTGCGATGGCTGCCGGGAGTGCCGGCCCATCCGGATTCCGGTCGCCCGGTTTTGCCCGGACCGCAGCCAGCGCCGCGCGCTCAAGCGCAACAAAGACCTCGAGCTCCGCTTCGCTCCGCCGTCCGTGGATGAGCAGCGGCTGGAGCTGTACCACCGCTATCACGCCGCGCAGACCGGCCGCAAGGGATGGCCGGAGACGGAGCGAGACACGCGGGATTATGCCTTCAGCTTCGTCCATAGCCCCATTCCGGGGATTGAGATCACCATGTGGGAGGCGGAGCGGCTGCAGGCGGTGGTCCTGACGGACCTCACGCCGAACGTGGTTTCCGGGATCTATCACTACTACGAGCCGGCGGCCGGGGACCGGAGCATCGGGACCTTCTGCATGCTGCAGACTATCGAGCTGGCGCGGAGACTGGAGAAGCCGTGGGCCTACTTCGGCTTCTACGTGGCCGGCTGCGCCAGCATGGAATACAAGGCCCGCTTCCGCCCCTGCGAAGTGCTGGGCGTGGACGGCGTCTGGAGGCCGTTCGCCGAAGAGCCCGGCGCCTGATCGCGGCCGGCCCGGCGCCGAGGCCGACCCGTCGATGGCGGGTCCGGCAGTCCCCGCGCGTGTCCGGCTAGCGGTCACTCCTCCCGCGGGCTCTCCGTCTCGGCGGCACGGCGGCCGGACCCGCCATCCAGCCGGGCCAGAACTTCGGCGAGTGACGCGCGGACCGCGGAGTTGGGCACCACCAGGTCGGCTCCGGCTTCCAGCCCGGCGGCGAAGCGCTCCCGCTCCACGTGTCCGGCGTACCCGATGATTCGAGTCCGGGCGGCGCCGGAGTGCGCGCGCAGCTCTCGAATCAGGAGTGCCGCGTCGAAGCGGTCGGCCGTCATGTTCACCAGCACGAGCTCCGGCCGCGCGTCGGCGATGCGCGCTGCAAGGCCTTCACCCCCGCCCATCGTCCTCGGCAGGTAGCCGAGACGCCTGAGCTGCGGCTCAACCATGGTGGTAAACATCAGGTTGTCGTCCGCCACCACCGCCGTCCGTGCCTCCATGTCCGGCATCGCCCGCACCTCCCCGCCCGCCTACCCGGGCCGCGTCATCGCGTAATCCGCCATGTCCACGCGGACGAACCGCGCGAGGAACGGGTGCGCTCGCTCCAGCTCCGTGAACGCCTGCTGGGCAATGCGCCGATACGAGAGGTGCCCCTGCCGCGCCGAGCGGAGGCTGATGAAGTGGTGCAGCTCTCGCAGATTCCAGGAGAACAGGACCCGGCGGCGATACGCCATCGGCACCACGTATTGCGCCTCCTCCGGGTGCTCGGCGGAGAGCTCCCGGAAGGTGTCCGCGGCCTGCCGCATCGCGGCCTCGAATTCGGCGCGGAAGCCGCAGTCCTCCACCAGTTCCGGGAAGTCGTATCCCAGATCGCAGGTGAGCCGCTGCGCGGTCTGGGTTGCCATTCGATGGCGCTGAATATCCCGGTAGGCGCCGAAGTCGACCACGATCTCGAAGGTGAACGGCAGGTGCTCCAGGGAGCGGAGCGGCGGGTCCGTATACCCGTGAGCCGGGTCCCCATGGGTACGGCGCCGGGCCAGGTACTCGCCGATCACCCGCTCGTGGTCCGCCCGCGGGAGGGATCGAAGCTGCGCCCACACTGCTTCGTAAGGCTGGTCGCTGTACTCATACAGGATCGCCGCCGCGAGCCGCGCCTCGGCATCGGGCGGCGACTGGACCAGCCGTACCCCCGCGTTCGCCGGGGCGTCCCGCGGATCCGGAGCGGCCAGCAGCTCATTCGCGAGCGCCCGCATCGCCGGAGGGGTCTCGCGCCAGTAATCCCTTGGCCGGGCGTATTTGATGAGCGTCGGGATCACCCGGGTCGCCTCGCCCCGGATCCGCTCGCCGGTCTCCCGCAGCTCGGAAAGCGGGCTGGAGAGCAGCTTGCTGATCAGGTGTTCCAGGGTGCGCGCGTTTGCGGTGAGGCCGATATTCGTGGCGGTGGCGGCCGGCAGCAGGTAGCGGAGGGCATCACACGCCTGGGCCTGGCAGCTATTCTCGAAACCGCGATCCGTCTTGAACTGGCTGCGGTCCGCGGTCTCCGCCACCCGGCCCGCGACCTGCGGCAGCAGCCGTTCGTAGACGTCGAAGAGCCCTTCGATGGCCGACCGATAGCGAGCCCCCGCGCTTCCCGTCAGCTCCGGAGCAGGGTAATACCGGCGCGGGAACCGGACGTACCGCGTCGACTTTTCGGTATACGACGCCAGCCGGCAATCTTCGATGACCTTGCTCGCGACCATCGACACGTCTTCGATCGCCACGTGCGCCACCGCGTGCTCCGCCACGGAAGCATGCCCGTATCCCACCACCCACTTCTCGTGGAACTCCCGGGCCTTGCGGCGGGCCAGGAGAAGGCTTTCCTCGTCCTCCGGCTCGCCCGCGGCCGCTCCGAGCACGCCGAGCTCTTGATCCTGGAGAAGCTTCAGGAGGTTGGTCCGGAGGTCCTCGCGGCTGCGGGAGTAGTAGGCGAACAGGACCGCGATCACCTCCTCCGGCAGGCCCCGGAGGACGAACACGGGGGAGTCGAGCGAGGTGACGTACGGCGCCAGCAGCGCGCGGTGCTCGGGAGTGAGGCTGGTCATCAGGCTCTGCTTTTATCCCAGAAGGCGGCGGTACGCCGCTTCATCCCAACCGAAAATCGTCTCCTCCGGCGTGACGAGGAGCGGGCGTCGCACCAGATTTGCGTTCGCAGCCATCAGGGCGATCGCTTCGTCTCGGGAGGGCGGATTCTGCTTCAGTCCCCGCGCGCGGTAATCCTCATTGCGCGGGTTCAGGAACGGCGTTACGTCCCGCTCGCCCACCAGGACGCGGAGCTCCTCCGCCGTGAGCGGCTCGCGCGACATGTCCCGCTCTTCCACGGTCGCGCCGAGCGACTGGAGCAGCTTTCGGGCGGTTCGGCAGGTGCTGCAGGTCGACTTGTAATAGAAGCGCGTCATCCATCACTCCATGGTTCCGGACTCCGTCGTTCTGGAACCGGCAAGGCGGGCGGCGAAAGAGAAGCCGCTCCCGTCGCCGGCTGCGCCCCCGCAGGCTCCGGCCGCCGGGTCTGGTCCTCAAACGGCCGGCTTCCGGAGCCTCCGCCGGAGGCCAGGGTGCCCGGCAGCCCCCGTGTTCGCGACGGAAGCGCTCCGCAGAGGTACGAGGAGCGAGGGTACGCGCGGGGACGCAGCCACTCCACGGCCGAGGTGGCCCACGGCCCCGCTGACCCCCGCACTCCCTCCGGATCTACCGCACTCCCGCTCCGCGCTCCCGGCGGTGCGGGAGTGCATCAGCCGGCTCAGGCGTTGCGGAGCGCAACTTTGTGGAAGCCCCCGTCTACGTGCAGCAGCTCTCCGGTCACTCGGCGGGAGAGGTCGCTCAGCAGGTAGAGCGCGCTGTCCGCCACCGCCTCGCGGTCGCCGTCGACGTCCCAGCCGATCGGCGAGCGGTCCGGCCACTCGTCCGTGATCTTGCTGAAGCCGGGAATATGCGTCGCGGCCATCGTTTTTTGCGGGCCCGCGGAGAGGCTGTTGACCCGGACCCCGGCAGGGCCCAGGTCGCGGGCCAGGTAGCGCGCTGCCGCTTCCAGGGCCGCCTTACAGACGCCCATCCAGTTGTAATTCGGGTAAACGTGCTCCGAGTCGAACGTGAGCGCGATGATCGATCCGCCGCGGGTGAACTTCTCCCGGGCCGCTGCGGCGACGAAGACCAGACTCGCCGCGCTCACTTCCAGTGCGTAGAGCGCGTCCGCCCGTGGGGCGTCGAACATCGTGTCGGTGAGGCAGGTCTTCGGGTTGGCATAGGCCACGCTGTGGACCAGTCCGTCCAGCGGACCGTCGATCCGCTGGAAAAGCTGCGTGATCTCCTCATCCTTCGTGACGTCGCACGGCAGGATCTGAAAGTCGTCGACGTTCAGGCCTTCGCTCTTGAAGGCGCGGCGAAGCAGGGTGTCCCGGAACCGCTCGTTCTGCACCGTGTACAGCACCTCCGCACCCTCCGCGGCGGCGCGCTGGCCGATGGCCCACGCGAAGCTCCGCGTGTCCAGAAGGCCCATCACCAGGATCCGTTTTCCTTCGAGCAGCATCTTCATTCCCTCCGGGAGCCGCGCCGGGCCGGCGCTCCTCGTCGCCCGGTTATGGTATCCCGTGAGTTCCGCCATTTCCGGTCCGGTTGTCCGGGCGCACCGGTCCGGGCCGGGAGTTTGGGCCGCTCGCGCCGTCCCGTCCGCACCCTTGCGTCCGGCCCGGATGGGGGCGGCCGGCCGCTACCGCTGCGCTTCCCGTAGCGACTGCCGCCAGCCCGCAGGCAAGCATGCAGCAGCTCGCCCGTCGATGGGTGGTCCGCAAAAAGATTGATTCGTCAGAAAGAATGATTTTTCGGCTGTTCCCGCAAAGAGTCTCGAGAAAACGGATTGACACCCGCGGATGCCGGGTAGCCTACAGCTACCCCGTCGTCGGTGACGACACCATCAATTCGCTCGCGCTCTGGCAGTAAGGTGCGCTATGTTAGAAATCATTAATCCACTGATCGTCTGTGGGGTCGTCGCCGGGGCTCTCTGGTTTCTAGCAAGGGTGTCTATCGACGCCTGACGCACCATCCTTCCCGTCTTCTTTGCGGCGGCGGAGCTTCCGCGCATCGTCTGCGCGCCCGGATGTGGCCGGAGTGATCGGGTCCGCATCGATCCCACTTCGATCCCGCGTTTGCGGTAAGCTAATCGGGATGGAAGACGAGGCACCGCTATCCGCCTGGGCCGCGGACCCGGAGCGGATCGATCCGGACGATTATCCGCCCAGCTCACCGTTCGCCAAGGAGCTCATCTGGGCTCCCTGCGGCGCGTGCCGCATCCAGGTCCACCTACCCCTGACGCAGTTCGTGTATCAGGGAGTGGTCTGTCCACGGTGCGGCGCCCAGCTCCTGCCACCGCCCGAAGATCCGGAAGAGTGGATGCGGCGGGTGCTGCGAGAAGAGGATGAGTTCTCGGAGCAACTCTGACCGTACAACCTTGCTCGACCCCGACCCGGGGAGGCCGTCCGGCGCGAGCGGCGCGACCCGCCCTCCCGGACTCCCCACGCCGAGTGACACAGCCACGATGCGCGTCGATTACACCCGACAGACCCGCTGGGGCCACGACCCCGAGGTGGTGGACGAGGAGAGCGTTCCTCCAGGCTCCATCTACGTGAAGCAGGTGGTGTGGGTGCCCTGCAATGATTGTGACCTGCAGGTACACGCCGCGCTCACCCAGTTCTTCGGCGGTGGGATCACCTGTCCCGAGTGCGGCGGCCGCCTGACTTCGCCGCGGGTGCTCGGAAACCCGGACGTCGCCATCGCGCGGATCGCGGAGGTGGAAGACATCCTCCGGGACGGCGTGGAGCCCGGCACGCCGTTCAACCCGTGATCCATCCGCTCCTGATCGAGGTCTCCTGATGGCCCTCCCCGCCCAATCTCCGGGCCGGCTTCCGTACGGTCTCTGCGTCTTCGGGCTGACGTATGCCTGTGGAATGACATGGTCTGGGACGCCCAAGGTCCACCCCGCACCCCTCGCCCCGCTGGAGATCCTGGAATTGGCGGCCGCGAACGGTCTTTCCTGCGTGGAGATCCCGGCGCGTCTCCTCGGCGACACGCCGGAGGACTGGAAGCGGATCCGCGCGGCGGGCGACGAGCGCGGGCTCAGCTTCGTGCTCCCGGCGCATACCGTCAGCGCGGAGTCGCTGCGGGCGCACCTTCCCATCGCAGCGGCGCTGGGCGCCTCGACGCTCCGGTGCACCCTGTCCGGCGTTCTCTGCGGTGACCGGCGCGGTTTTCCGGGGGGCTGGCCCCAGCACCTGGAGTGGTGCGCTGGAGAAATCGGCGTGGTGCTTCCCGAAGCAGAGCGCCTGGGGATTGCGATTGCGGTGGAGAACCACCAGGACGCGGATTCGGAGGACCTGCTCCGCCTCTGCCGGCGCTTCGAGAGCCGGTACTTCGGGGTGACGCTGGACTGCGGAAATCCGCTCGCGGTGATGGAGCACCCCATCGAGTTCGCGGCCCGGCTCGCGCCGTATCTCCGTCACGCGCATCTAAAGGACTACCGCGTCTACCGGGCGGAAAACGGCTACCGGCTGGTCCGGTGCGCGCTGGGCGAGGGGGTGATCGACTTCCCCGCCCTCTTCGCGCTGTTTGACGCGCAGGAATACCCGATCACGCGGAACATCGAGATGGCCGCACTTCAGGCGCGCCAGATCCCGATGCTGGAGCGCACCTGGTG
>CAYQDT010000015.1:0-14113 GCA_964416225.1 uncultured bacterium | reverse complement strand
GCGGAGCAACTCGCGCAGGCGCGGGGACAGGCCGCGCAGGCGCGGGGCTCGCTGGAGCTGGCCCAGGCGCAGTATGAGCAGAGCGTGATCCGGGCCCCGCGTGCCGGGGTACTCTCCGTGCATGTGGCCCGGGTCGGAGAGGTCGTTCAGCCGGGCGCCACCGTCGCCAAGCTGGTGCCGCTGGAGGACGTCTATCTGACGCTCTACGTCCCGCTGCCCGAGCTCGGAAAGGTGAAGCTCGGCCAGGCTGTGGAAATCACCACGGACACCTATCCAAAGAAGATCTATCCCGGAACGGTCAGCCGCATCAGCGAGACGCCGGAGTTCACCCCCCGCAACGTGCAGACGCAGGACGAGCGCGTGAAGCTGGTCTTCCAGGTGCGGGTTAACGTCGACAATCGCCGGCATGAGCTGAAGCCCGGCATGCCCGCGGACGCCACGATCCGTCTCCGCTAGACGCCCGCCCGGCCGCGCGCCCGCGCGCCGGCGCCGGACGACCGATACCTCCGGACGCTCCCATGCCCGAAGTCAGCGCTCCTTCCGCCGCCATCGAAGCCCGTAATCTGCTGAAATCATTCGGCCGCGCGGCGGCGGTGCGGGAGGTCAGCTTCGCGATCCCGCCGGGCGAGATCTTCGGGCTGGTGGGTCCGGACGGCGCGGGGAAGACGACTACCTTTCGCCTGCTGCTCGGGCTCCTGATTCCGGACGCCGGCGATGGCTTTCTCGGCGGCTTCCACTCCTGGGCTCAGGCGCGGCGGGCGCGGGCGCTGGTCGGCTATGTGGCGCAGCGATTCACCCTCTACGGGGATCTCTCCGTGGCGGAAAACCTCCGGTTCGTGGCGGACCTGCGCGGCTTGCCGCAGGGGGAGTTCCGGGAGCGCTCCCGCTACCTGCTCGAGCTGACCGAGCTTTCCCCGTTCGGTGCACGGCTGGCCCGGGACCTCTCCGGAGGGATGAAGCGGAAGCTCGCGCTGGCCTGCGCGCTGCTCCACCGCCCGCCGCTGCTCCTGCTGGACGAGCCGACCACCGGGGTCGACCCGGTGAGCCGGCGGGAGTTCTGGCGCGTGCTGTACGGGCTCCCGGCGGAGGGCGTCACGCTAATGGTCAGCACCCCCTACCTGGACGAGGCGGAGCGGTGCCACCGGCTGGGGTTCATGGCAGCGGGCCGGCTGCTGGCGCTGGACACGCCGGACGGCCTCCGCCGGCGGATGCCGGACGGCCTCATCGCCATCCATACCGAAGCCCGGAGCCGGGCGCGGGACCTGCTGCGGACCCGGCCGGAGGTGCGCTGGCTGGAGACCGGCAGCGGGGTCCTCCGCGTGGCATTCGATCCGCGGGCCTCGAACCTGGACGGAGGCCGCGCGCTGGGCGACTGGCTGCGGGAGCGGGGCGTGCCCGTGGAGAGCGCGGAGCCGATCGCGGAGCCGACGCTGGAAGACGTCTTCAACGCCCTGAGCTGCGCGCAGACGGAGCGGACATGAATGGGGGCGGGTCCGGCCTTAGGCCGCATCCGCGCAGAGAGCGTCGCCGCAGTTGATGCGGAAAGGAGCTGCTCCCGGTGAAGACTGGCTCGGCTGCAGGTGGCACGGAAAGGTGGGTGGTGGAGACCGAGGCGCTGACGCGGCGCTTTGGGACCTTCACGGCGGTGGACCGGGTCACCCTGCGGGTGGCGCGCGGAACCATCTTCGGCTTTCTCGGGCCGAGCGGCTCCGGGAAGACCACCGTGATCCGCATGCTCTGCGGGCTGCTGAAATCCTCCGCCGGCCGGGCCTCCGTCTACGGCTTCGACATCAACCGGGATGGAGAAGAACTGCGCCGTCACATCGGCTATCTGTCGCAGAAGTTCTCGCTCTATCCGGACCTGTCCGTGCGAGAGAACCTGGAGTTCTACGGCGGCGTGTACGGCGTTTCGCGGAGCGAGCTGGCGCCCCGCCTGACGCGGCTGCTGGCGCGGCTGGAGCTCTCCGGCCGGGTGGATGATCTCACCGCCTCGCTGCCCCGCGGCCTGCAGCAGCGGGTCGCCCTCGCCGCCGCCCTGCTGCACGAGCCGCCCATCCTCTTCCTCGATGAGCCGACCTCCGGGGTGGACCCGGGGTCCCGCCGCCTCTTCTGGGAGCTGCTGGATGACCTCGCGGCCGGCGGCACGACGGTGTTCGTGACGACCCACACCATGGACGAGGCCGAGCGGTGCGACCGGGTGGGCATCATGTACGGCGGCCTCTTGATTGCCGACGACCGCCCGGTGGCGCTGAAGGAGCACTTTGCCGGCGTGCTCTTCTATGTTGCCGCGGAGCCGCTGCTGGAGGCGCTGGAAGCGGCACGCCGCCTGCCCTCCGTGGAGGATGCCGTACTGTTCGGACGCGCGCTCCACGTCACGACGCTTACGGACGACGGCGAAGCGCTGCGGCGGGAGCTCGAGGGGGCGGGCCTGAGGATCGGGGAGGTCCGGCGCATCCGGCCGACCATGGAGGACGTCTTCGTGCAGAGCGTCCTCCGGAGCAGGCACGCAGACGCACGCCAGGAAACGGGCCGATGAACGGGATCTTCCGACGCATCCGCGCCATCGCCGTCAAGGAGCTGCGGCACCTGCTCCGGGAGCCGCGGACACTCATGGTGGTCTTCCTCCAGCCGGTGATGCTGCTCATCCTGTACGGCTATTGCATCAATTTCGACCTGAACCGGATCCCCTTCGCCGTGTGGGACCAGGACCACTCCAACGCCAGCTACCGGCTCGTCAGTCGCCTGGGGGCCGGGGGAGCGGCGCGCGCGTTCGAGCTGGCGGGCTATGTTTCAGATCCCCGCGAAATCGAGCCGCTGCTGGCCTCTTCCCGCACCCGGTTCGTGCTCGTGATCCCGCGCGGATTCCAGCGAGAGCTGGACGCGGGCCGCCGCACGCCCGTTCAGGCGCTCTTCGACGCCGCCGATTCCAACACGGCGGGGATCGCGTCGGGTTACCTGACGGCGTTCTTTCAGGAGGAAAATGCGCGGCTGATGACCGGCGCCGTCGGCCGCCGGCACGGGGCGCACCCGGCAGGCACCGGCCTGGGCCCGTCGCTCGGAGGCGGTGCGCCGAGCCTGGCGCCGATCGACATCCGCTGGCGGGCCTTTTACAACCCGGACCTCTCCAGCCGCCGGTACGTCATCCCGGGTCTGATGGCCATTCTCCTGACCTTCGTCGCCGCCTCGCTAACCAGCACCTGCATCGTGCGAGAGCGGGAGCTGGGGCCGCTGGAGTCGCTGCTGGTCTCGCCCGTAACGGCCGCCGAGATCGTCGTCGGTAAGATGCTCCCGTACGTCCTGGTGGCAGCCGCGAATATCACGCTGGTGCTGGTGATGGGCGGCCTCGTCTTCGGGGTCTGGCCGCGGGGGAGCATCCTGACGCTGGCCTCCCTCAGCTTCCTCTTTCTCCTGGGCATGCTCGCCGTGGGCATGCTGATCAGCTCCTTCGCGCCGAACCAGCAGCTCGCACTCCTCCTCGCGACCATCTCGACGCTCCTGCCGAACTTCTTCCTGACCGGTTTTGCGTTTCCCCGCAGCAACATGCCCTGGCTGCTCCAGGCGGTCGGCTGGCCGATCCCCGCCACGCATTACCTGATCGCCATCCGCGGCGTGTTCCTGAAGGGTACTGGGTGGGACGTTCTCTGGCCGCAGGGCCTCTGGATGGCGCTTACCACTCTGGGGATGGTTCTGCTCGCGGTGCGGGTCGTGCGGCGCAATCTCGACCGGGGCCTGGAGCTGGAGGCCGCCGGATGAACCGGATGCGGCTGCTCAGCATCGCATTGAAAGAGCTGCGGCAGCTCCGGCGAGATACACGCGCCATCCGCCTCTTTCTGCTCGCGCCGATTCTCCAGCTGCTGGTGTTCGGCTACGCCGTCAGCTCCGACCTGAAGGGCGTCCGGCTGGGCGTCGTCAACGAAAGTCCCTCGCCGCAGGCCCAACGGCTGGTGGACGCGATCCTGCAGACCCGCGCCTTCCTCCTGGCCCGCGTGAGCGCCCGCCCGGACGAAGAGCGGCAGTGGCTGGACACCGGCGCGGCGCAGGTGGTGCTCCATGTGCCGCCCGGCTTTACGGAGGCCCTGAAGCGCGGTGAAGCGCCGGTGGTCCAGGTCCTTTCGGACGGCTCCGACTCCAACACCGCCACGCTGGCTTTCCAGTACCTCTCCGGCGGGGCGAGCGCTTGGGCCGCCGGGGAGAGAGGCGCCTACCGCCTCCGTCACCCGGAGAGCGGGATCCGGTTCCAGCACGTGCCGCAGCTGGACCTCCAACCGCGCTACTGGTACAACCCGGACCTGAAGAGCGTCCACTTCCAGATCCCCGGAGTGCTCGCCATCGTGCTGCTCGTGACCACGGTCACCCAGACCTCCCTGATGGTGGTGCGGGAGCGGGAGGGCGGGACCCTGGAGCAGCTCTCCGTCACCCCGATCCACGGCGGCGAGCTGCTGGTGGGGAAGACGATCCCGATCTTCTGCATCGGCCTGGTGATGACGGCGCTCGTCACGCTGGTCGGGACGCTCTGGTTCCGCGTTCCCCTGCGCGGCTCCATTCCGTTCCTCTTCGGGAGCGTGGCGCTCTACCTGCTGAACACCCTGGGGCTCGGGCTGCTGATCTCGGTGGTCTCGCGCACGCAGCTCCAGGCGCAGCTCACGACGAACTTCCTCACCACCCCGCTGATCCTGCTCAGCGGCTTCATCTTTCCGATCGCGAACATGCCGGCGTGGGCGCAGGCCCTGACCTTTCTGCTCCCCACCCGCTATTTCGTCGAGATTGTGCGCGGGATCTTCCTCAAAGGGCAGGGATTTCCGGAGCTGTGGCCCCAGGCCGGCGTCCTGGCCCTCCTCGGAGCCCTGCTCTACCTGGGCGGGATCCTGTCCTTCCGCAAGCGCGTTGATTGAGGCTTCGCGGCAGGCCCCGCGGGAAGCGACCCGATCGCCGTACCCGGATGGCCGTTCCGGACGTCCTCCACATGTCCGGACGGCCGGAACGGGGAGGACTCCGCCTGGAAGGGGAGCAACGGACCGGCAACTGCGCACCGACCTGAAAGCTGAGATGATGGACAACACCCCTGGCTACCCACCGGTTCCGCCGGGACCGCGCATCGGGGAATGGCTGTCGGAGAGCTTCACCCTCTTCGGCCGGGAGTGGCAGACCTGGCTCGGCCAGGGCGCGATCCTGCTGTTCCTCGGGATGGGACCGCTGCTGGTCGGACTCGCGGCCTACTATGGGGCCATCGCGGCGCTGATCGTGAGCGGTTCTCGCACCGGCCCGTCCTCGACGCCGTCGCTCGGCGCGCTGTTCGCCGGGATCGGCGCGCTGGGCGTGGGCGGGCTCATCTCGACCTTCCTGATGGTCTTCCTGATGTGCGGGATGAAGCGGACCGCCGCGCGGCAGCTCCGGGGTGAGCCGATTGCGGTGCGCGACATCTTCAGCGGCGGCGACGTTTTCCTCCCGGTGCTCGGCGCGTCGCTGTTGATCGGGCTCGCCGCGTCCGCCGGCATCGTCTTCTGCATCCTGCCGGGATTTCTGATCGCGGGGATGCTCTCGCTCTCGCTCCCCATCCTCGTGGAGGAGCGCCTCGGCGTGCTGGACGCGCTGCGCAAGAGCTGGGAAGTGACCCGCCCCAACCTCTGGATGTTTACGCTCTGGTACTTCTTGATCAGCCTGATCGGCGGCCTCGGCACCTATGCCTGCTACATCGGCCTGATCGCCACCCTGCCGATCTATTCCATCGGGCTGATGGTCGCCTACCGGGACACGGTCGGCCTGCCGGGCGCCCTCCCGCCGGCCGCCGCCGTACCGGTGGTCCCGCCGGCTCCGGTGGTTGATTACGGTGCGGGGGGCCCGCCCGTGTTGAGCGCCCGCTGCCCCGCGTGCGGCCGTCCGGTGGCCGCCGGCGCGGTGCTCTGCCCACACTGCGACGCGTCGATTCCGCCCGGTGCGGCCGTGTAGCGCCGCTCTCGAAGGCGTGACCTGATGCGGAGAGGCCGGCCGGGGTACGCTCCCCGGCCGGCCTGCATTGCTGCAGCGATATCCGGCGGATCAGTCGTGCGCCGGCGCGATGAGGACGGCCGTGGCGACCAGCGAGCCGCTCGTCGCGTCGACCGTACCGCGAACCGCCACCACGGCGCCGACCACCACGTCCGCCATCGTTCCGGCCGTGCCGTCTGCCTTCCGGAAGGTAGTGGTTCCCGTCACCGTCACGTTGACGTCCGGTGGCTGCACGCCGCGGTGCGCGGCGGGATGGACGACAAAGCCGGTGGTGTTGACGGACGCGACGCTGCCTTCCACTTCCTGGCCATCCCCGCCGCCGTCGCCCTCGGGCGCTTTGACCAGCACCGTGGTGGCCGCCAGCGTCTGGCTCGTGGCATCATAGGTGCCCCGAACCTGCACCTGTGCCCCCACCTTCACATCGCTGGAGGTGGCGGAGGCGCCATCCTCACCGCGGTACGTGGTGCTGGAGGAGACTGTCACCGTGACGGTATAGCCGTTCGGGCCATGGCCGTGCACGTGGAGCACAAAGCTCTGCAGGCCCGCGGTGGGATCGCTGGTAACCTGGGTGACGGTGCCGTTGACGGGCGCCTTGCCGTTGCCGTGGCCGTTCCCATTCCCGTGGCCGTTTCCGTTGCCATGGCCGTTCCCGTGGCCGTTCCCATTGCCATGGCCGTGGCCGTTCCCGTTTCCGCCCGGGTCCGCCAGTACGCCCCGGAGGAGACCGGCACCCAGGACGGTGCTCGATAGCAGGACCAACGCTTTGCGCCGATGCATGTCTGAGATCCTCAACTTCCTACTCGCGGTGGAACCCGTGCCGCCGCGCCGCGCCCGTTACCCAGGCGTATTGGGTATTGTGCCATTTGCCGGCGCCGGCTTGAGATCCGAACCGTTAAAAAGGAGTAAGCCGGCGCTCATGCGCCGGCTTCTCCTTTCTTATGGCAGTCTTATGGGCAGCGGAAACTCTGATGGCGAGCCGGGAGCGGGGCTCAGGCCAGGAGATCCTTCACCACGGTACCGTACACGTCCGTCAGGCGGTAGTTGCGGCCGCCATAGAAATAGGTGAGGCGCTCGTGGTCCAGGCCGAGGAGATGGAGCACGGTCGCGTGGAGGTCATGGACGTGGACCTTGTTCTCCACCGCGTGCCAGCCGTACTCATCCGTGGCCCCGTAGGCCATGCCGCCCTTCACCCCGGCGCCCGCGAGCCACATCGTGAATCCGAAGGGATGGTGCTCCCGGCCGTCTCCGTTCTCCGCGGTGGGCGTCCGTCCGAACTCCCCGCCCCAGATCACCAGCGTGTCCTGGAGCAGCCCGCGCGCCTTCAGGTCCGTGAGCAGCCCCGCGATCGGCTTATCCGTGGCGGCGCAGTTGGCGCGCAGCTCGGAGCGGAGGTTCCCGTGCTGGTCCCAGAGCTGGCAGCTCGAGCGCTTGCTCGTCTGCGTGTGGTAGACCTGCACGAACCGTACCCCCCGCTCCACCAGCCGCCGCGCCAGTAGGCACTGCTTGCCGAACGTCTCCGTGACCGGCTCGTCCAGGCCGTACAGCTTCTTCGTTTCGGGACTCTCGCCGTCCACGCTGAAGGCCTCCGGCGCTTCCCGCTGCATGCGGAAGGCGAGCTCGAACGAGGAGATCCGGGCGGAGAGGCGGCTGTCATCCGAGCGCTCCCGCGCGTGGAGGTCGTCGAGCCGGCGCAGCAGGGAGAGCTGGCTCTGCTGGAGCTCCGGGGTGAACGCCGCGTTGTGGATATCGGCGATCGGGTTCTGCAGGTTCTGGACCAGCGTCCCCTGGTACGCGGCGGGCAGAAAGCTGCTGCTCCAGAGCGGCGCGCCCTGGGCGGGCTGCGCCGGGCTCAGCACCACGAAGCCGGGCAAATTCTGGTTCTCGCTGCCGAGCCCGTAGGTGGCCCAGGAGCCCATGCTCGGGCGGGAGAACGCCTGCTCGCCCGTGTTCATCTGGAGGCAGGCGCCGTTATGGTTGATGTTGTCCGCCACCATGGAGCGGATCACGCAGAGGTCGTCGATCCGGGACGCGAGGTGCGGCAGCAGCTCGCTCACCGCGATTCCGCTCCGGCCGTGCCGGGCAAACTGGAATGGCGAGCCGAGCAGGTTCCCCGTCTTGGTCCGCATCAGCGCCGGCATCTCGAACGGGAGCGGCTGGCCACTTTCGGCGGAGAGGCGCGGCTTTGGATCGAAGAGATCCACGTGAGACGGCCCGCCGCTCATAAAGAGAAAGATCACCCGCTTGGCCCGGGGCGCGAAGTGCGGCCGGCGCGGCGCGAGTGGATTCCCGGGTGCCGAGGCGGAAGCCGCGCCCGCGGCCCGGGCTTCCTCGCCCAGCAAGGCGGAGAGCGCGAGCATTCCGAAGCCGTTGCCGGCGTGCCGGAGGAACTCCCGGCGACTGGCGGGATGGTATCGCTTCATGGCTTCCTCTCCTCGTGCTCCTCGTGCAGCAATGCCTCCGCAATCTCGCGGACGCGCGCGCGGGTGATCCCCTCCCGCTGCTCCACCGCCAGCGGATGATCCGTCGGCTCCAGCACTACCACCGGGCGCTCGCCCACGGGCCGCATCTGGACCTCCGTTTTCAGGTGCAGCGTGTCCGGATAGAGCGGCAGGCGCGTGCAGAGCCAGCCAAACGTCGGCTCTGCCTGCTCTCGCCCGGGTGTCTCCCAATTCTCGACGGCGCGCACAAAGTTCTCCTGGCTCTGCGAGACCCAGACCCCCCATACAAAGGGCCGATCCGCGTCCACAACCGGGATCACGATCCGGGCCCGCAGGAAGAAGTGCTCCTGGTCGATCATGCAGAGCTCGGGAGCGTACTCACACCGCCGCTCGCGCTCCGCTTCCGGGAGCTCGTAATAGACATCCGGGTAGTCCGCCCCGTAGGCGAACGGCAGCTCCGGATGGAGCTCTCCGCACCGGCTGCACCGGAAACCTTCGCTCACGTATTGAATCCCTTCTCCAAGGCCCGACAGTATCGCTCCGCCGACCGGATGACCGCCCAATGTCCGCCGCGCTCAATGGTAAGGGGCGCGAACGCACCATAGATCCGGTCGAACGGCAGCGGCCGGACGGCCTCCACGATGCGCCGCACCGTTCCCGCGGGCAGCGGAATGAGATTCGGATAGCTGTACATGAAGCTCACTGACCGCCGATCCGGCACCACCTGCAGGATATCGCCCGAGAGCAGCGCGCCGGCACCCTCCGCGCCGGCCGTCCAGTGCAGCACGGTCCCGCCCGCGAAGTGGCCGCCGCAGCGGACGAGCGTGCAGCCCTCTCCCAGATCCAGCGTCTCCCCCTCCCAGAAGCGGAGGCACGGGTCCGGCCGCATCACCCACTCCCGGTCCGCCACGTGGAGGTAGACCGGAATACCGCCGAACGCGCGGCTCCAGTCGACCATCGTTGCGTAGTAATGCGGATGCGAGATCGCAATCGCCCTTAGCCCGCCCCGGCTCCGGATGGCCGCCTGCGCTGCGTCATCCAGCAGGGAAAGACAATCCCACAGCACGCCCCCGCGCACTCCGGTCACCACGAAGGCCCGCTGTCCGATGCCGAACTTCGGCTCCGTCCGGAGCGTCAGCAGCCCCGGCTCTTCCTCTTCCACCCGGTTCGCGTGCGTCCGGCGCAGGTCTTCCAGCGTCGTCCACTGCTGCCCTTCCAGGCCGACGTACTGGCGCTCGTCCTCGCAGACCGGGCAGGCGGCCGGCGCCTCCGGGCTCTCGGTGAACTGCGTGCCACACGTAACACAGATGAAAGCGGGCATGAACGGACTCAGTAGAGCGGCTCTGGAGCCAGGCTCGAATAGCGGCTCAATCGACGTAGACGAACTCATTCGCGCAGAGGAGCACGGACGCATACTCCATCCAGGCGCGCTCCTCCGCTCCCCCGGCATTGTTCGGCGCCCGGGCGGCCGTGCCGCGCGCCGCCGCCAGGAACTCCCGGCCCACGCGCGCCTCTTCCGGGGCTGCCGGTCTCCCGTAGGCCAGCCGGTAAGCGGCATCGATCCGCGCGGCATCGTCCGCCGCCCCGAGCGCCAGGAGACGCTTCGCCAACTGCTTTGCAGCTTCCAGGGCGAACGGTCCATTCCAGAGGAAGAGCGCCTGGGGCGCGACCGTCGACTCGGACCGGCGGTCCACGCTGTTCGTCGAGTCCGCCACGTCGAAGAGCGGTCCGAAGCCGGAGCGGTCGGAGCGCACCGTCATCAGGTACAGCGAGCGGCGCGGGCTCCCGAATTCTCGCGTCGCCGGCCCGCCCGCGTCCGCCGCTAGCCGGCCGCTCACCGCCAGCAGATTATCCCGGATTGCCTCCGCTTCGAGGCGCTTCCGATTCATCCGGCTGAACAGGCGGTTGTCCGGGTCCAGCCGGAGCGCGGCCGCGGAGGGGATCGACGATTGCTGGTACGCGGACGAGAGCATGATCTCGCGGATCAGGCGCTTGATGGACCAGCCCATCCCCGGCAGCCCGGCCGCCGTGCGGGCCTCCGGGCGTGCCGCGGCGCCCGTGGCCGGCGCGGAGAAGCGGGCGGCGAGGTAGTCCACCAGCTCCGGGTGGGTCGGGCGCTCACCAAGCTTACCCCAGTTGCTGGGCGTGCGCACGATCCCCTGACCGAACAGGTGCTGCCAGACCCGGTTCACCATCACCCGCGCCGTCAGCGGATGCTCCGGGCGCGCCAGCCAGCGCGCCAGCTCCAGGCGCCCGCTCCCCCGCGTGATCGGCGGCTGGTGCTCGCCCGCCAGCACCACCGGGAAGTGGCGAGGCACCAGGTCCCCCAGGCGGTCGTAGCGGCCCCGGATATGAACCCGGACATCGTGGACGCCGGCCTGCGGGCTGCCCGGCACCCCGCCTTCCTGCGCGCCGTTGGCGAACTGCGCGGGGGGATCCGGCTCCTTGCGCGCCGCTTCCAGCATCGCGGCGACTTTCCCGATCGCCGTGCGGGCGTCCTCCGGGAGCTCCGCTTCATCCGCGGACGCGTGGATGAAGAACGGGCCCGCCGGATCCGCGGCGCCAAACCCGCGGGCATAGGCGCTCGCCGCCTGCTCCACGGCGGCATGCTCTGCCGAGGCCGCCGCCCGCCGCCATTCCGCGAGCGCCGGGTCGCCGCTGCTCGGGCCGACGCCCTCGGCGTCGTAAAAGCGCCACACGCCGGGGTTGCCGAAACCGTCCGCGTGCGGGTTACCCGCCAGCGGGTCGGCGGAGAGGTCGCTGGACACATCCCACACCCGCCCCCCGTCCGCCGCGATCTGGAGCTGGACCAGCGTGGTATCGCAGGTATAGTCCGCTTTCGGCAGCACCAGAAGCTGCAGCTCGTCGCCGCTCTGCATCGCAACCTGCCGCAGTGAGGGCCCGCCCTGGCCCAGCGCAAAGTCCTGTTCGCCGCCGTTGCGGAAGCTGCCGCCGGCCAGCTCCTCGGTCCCGCCCGTCGAGCGGCGCCGGATCGACCACGCAATCCCATCGCCGCCGTTCGGATCCGCATCGATCACCCGGCCGGTGACTCGAACGGTCTCGGAGATCGGACTCTGCCACGCCAGGATCACGCCGCCGCGCGGGCCGGGATGGACCGTCACCCCCTTGGGCGGCACGTGGAACGTGAGGATATGGGCCGTCTGGCTCCCCGTGTTCACCAGCACGTTCGGACAATCCGCCGCGCCGCGCCACACGTGCACCCCCCGGGCGCCGTTCGCATCCTTCACCGGGGTGGTCAGCAGCCGTCCCCGGGAGAGACCCAGATAGTCCAGCCACTGCCGGAGTGCATATGGCCGCAGCCCCCGCTCCTTTGCAAATCCCTCCAGCGACTCGCGCCCGCGCCCGAGTTCCCATGCCGCAACCATGTAGCGAGCCGCCTGCGGGGCGAGACTCTGCGCAAGCTGTCCGTAGTAGAGGCTGCGCGTATTCTGAAGCTGGCTCTCGAGCTGCCGCAGCCGCGCGGCGTGCGCACGCTTCGTCGCCTGGTCCGCGGGCGAGAGGATCGGGATCCGGAGCATCGGCGGACCGTTGGTCTTCGGGCCAACATTCGCCAGGATATGCGTGCTGAAGAAGATTCCCGCGAGACCGTAGTAATCCCGGGTGCTGATCGGGTCGAATTTGTGGTCGTGGCAGCGGGCGCAGCCAACCGTCAGCCCCATGAAGGCACGGCTCACGGTGTCCACCTGGTCGTCCGCGATGTCCGTGAGGAGCTTGTGCTTATCGGCGTCGCCGCCGCCCCAGTTGCCCAGCGCCAGGAATCCGGTGGCAACCACGCCATCCGCGTTCAATCCGCCGCCGGGAGCCGGCAGGAGATCCCCGGCAATCTGCTGCTGGACGAACTGGTCGTAGGGGAGATCCATATTGAACGCGCGGACCACCCAGTCCCGGTACCGCCATGCGTCCGCAACGTCCATTTCCCGGCCGGCGTTTTGATCTCCGAGCAGGCGCGCGTCGAACGAATCGCAGTACCGGGCGAGGTCCAGCCAGTGACGCGCCCAGCGCTCGCCATAGCGCGGGCTGGCAAGGAGGCGATCCACCACCTTCGCCCATGCGCCGGGAGCGGTGTCGCTCACAAACGCCTCCACCTCCGCCGGAGCGGGGGGAAGCCCGGTGAGGTCGAACGAAGCGCGGCGAATGAGGGTCCGGCGGTCCGCGGCACGCGCCGGGGCGAGACCCCGCCGCTCCAGACCCGCCAGGATGAACGCGTCGATGGGGGAGCGCGGCCACGCCCGGTTCTTCACCGGCGGAATCGCCACCGGCTTCACCGGCGTGAACGCCCACGCTGTCCCGGCGCCGGGGCTCCCGGCGCCCGGCTGGGGCTCCGGGGCGGCGCCCGGCCACGGCGCTCCCAGCTTCACCCAGCGCGTGAGCGTTTCTAGTTCCGCCACCGGGAGCTTCCCGGAAGGCGGCATCTTCACGGCGCCGGTATACTGCAGCACCCGGATCAGGGCGCTCTTCTCCGGACTGCCGGCAACGAGGACCTGCTGCCCGGAGCTGGAGCCTTTCAGCAGCGCCGCGCGCGAGTCCAGCCGCAGCCCGCCCTGCTGCAGGCGCGGACCGTGGCACGTGAAGCAGCGCTCGGCCAGTACCGGCCGGACCTTGCTCTCAAAAAACTCGTTCTCCGCCGCAGAGGGCGGCGCGGCACTCGCGCGCGGGGCGGCGGAGACGACGCGGGGAGCCGGCGGGGAGCCGCCCGCCATGCCTCCGGCCAGCGCCGCCCCGGAGAGCGCGGCCAGGAGCGCGCCCGACAGTCCCGTTCCCCGGACCCATCCGCCAGCCATACTAAATCTCCAACGCCTTGCGAAAGAAGGAAGGCGCCGCCCCCGGCCCGCGGCGGTGCCGGTCCGACAAGGCGCGGCCGTTCACGCATCCGCCGAAGACATATACGGAGGAGAGTGCCGTCGAATACGCCAAGGGTTAAGATGCCGCAGCGCGGCCCATGTTTCGCTCCCGCCCGCTTCGTCCGGATAGGTTCCCCCACATGTCGCTCCGTCCCCTCTCCCGCGCTTCCCGCGCTTCCCGCACTTCAGCCCTCCTTGCCGGTGCTTTCGCGCTCACCGGCGCGGCGCTCGCGGCCACCGGCGTCCAGCCGCGCGGCGCCTCGGGCGCCGACTGGCCGTACGTGGGCGGCGATCCCGGCGCGATCCGCTACTCGGCGCTGGATCAGATTGACCGGAACAACGTGGGGCAGCTCCAGGTCGCCTGGACCTACCACACCGGCGACGCGGAGCCCGCGCGAAACTCCACGCTGGAGTGCACGCCGGTCGTCCGAGACGGGGTGATGTACCTCACCACTGTGAAGACCCACGTGGTGGCCCTGGAGGCGGCCAGCGGGCGGCAGCTCTGGCGGTTCGACCCGGACACGGCCGCCCACCGCTCCGGGATGGTGATCGCCAACGGCGTCAACCGGGGCGTGGCGTACTGGTCGGATGGCCGGAATGTGCGCCGGATCCTCCTCGGGACCGCGGATGGCAGGCTCCTCTCGCTCGACGCCCGCACCGGGACGCCGGATCCCCACTTCGGTGACCGCGGCGTGGTGGACCTGCGCGCGGGGATGGACCGCGACCTGTCGCACCTGCCGTACGGCGTCACCTCGGCCCCGGCCATCTATGGAGACCTGGTGATCCTCGGTTTTTCGTGCGGTGAGGGGCCGGGGCCCGCTTCTCCGG
>CAYQDT010000014.1:10221-14173 GCA_964416225.1 uncultured bacterium | reverse complement strand
TTCCCGACGGTACAGCCGATCCGGCAGATTCCACGTCGACGCGGCTGTCCGCGCGGGCGCTCCATGTGGTGGACCGGATCCGGGACCGGGTCGCGGTTGTCCGCACCGAGCACTCCAACAGCCGTGGGTTCTCCGCCGGGTTCCTCGTGGCGCCCCGGATGGTGCTCACGGCCGCGCACGTGGTGAGCGGTCTGACCCGCGCGACCGCCTGGGTGAAAGGGGTTGCGTATAGCGCCGACGTCGCCGCGGTGCACCCGAACCTCGACGTCGCGCTGCTCCGGCTGCACGCGCCCGCCCAGCCCCTGGAGCCGGTTACGCTCTCCAGCGGCTCGGCCGCTCTGCACTCGGGGGACGAGCTGGTGGTAGTGGCCGGACCGTCGCAGCCAGCCGCCGCGGCCGCTGAGCCGGCCGAGCGCCGGGCACGCGCCGCGCAGTTTGAGAGCCGCGTGGTGCAGCGAAACGCCGAGGGCCGACTCGGTCCGGTCCTGGCTCTCCGCGGTGCCACCGAACGGGGCGACAGCGGTAGCCCGGTGGCCCGGCCGGCCACTGGTGAGGTGGTCGGCATCCTCGTGGACCGGGAGCTTTCGGACGAGCGGGGGGTTTCCCACCGGGCCTACGCAGTTCCGGCGGATGCTTTCCAGAGCTGGCTGACCGCCGTGCTGCGCAGCGAGACCGCGCCTCCGACAGACGACTTCTATCTTGACTCGCTCACCCGGGAGCGGTAACGCGCATCCCCGTTTCCGAGCCCGACGGCGAGCCTCCAACCGCGCCCCATGGGCCATGCGGTGGCCCACGAGCGCCACCCGCGGCCGGCTTCAGGGCCTCCCGGACTGCCTGTCCGTTTGTTTTCTGATTGGCCGGCAGGCAGGGAACCGTCCGCGTTTAGGCGGGTCGCTGTAAGGGAACGTGAGCGATGAAAGCCGCTGCGTGTCCCTGGTGTGCAGCGGAGCAAGGGAGAAGTCGGCGATGCAGTCACGAACGATGACCCGGGCCATGCTGCCCGCGCTAGTTTTCGCGCTGATCGGTTCGATCGGCGTGCCGGAGGCTCGCGCCCAAGAGGCGCGGCAGCGTGTTATTCCGTCGGATACCGTGGTGCGCGTGAGCCTGGACAACACGCTTTCCAGCCGGGATGCGCGCCCCGGAGACACGGTCAGCGCGACCGTGGCGGACCGAGACCGCAGCGGATTCCCGCTGGGGACTCGCCTGGAGGGCACCGTAACAGAGGCCCAGCGATCGGGAGAGGGACGGCCGGGCGTGGTCGACGTCCGCTTTGACCGGGCCGTGCTCCCGGGTGGGAGGTCGCTGGCCATTGATGGACGGCTGGCAAGCCTTTCCGACGATGACGTCCGCCGGACGGAAGACGGCCGGCTGGAATCCCGTCGAAGGAGCAGCGGCACCTCCGGACGTTTCGAGCCCAAGTGGGTCGGATACGGCGCGGCGGGCGGCGCGGTGCTGGGAACCATCTTCGGCTCCAACTTGCTGAAGGGAGCGCTGCTCGGCGCGGCGGGCGGTGCCGTGTACAGCTACCTCAATCGCGGCAAGGGCCACGAGCGTTATCGAGACGTGGAGCTCGACCGGGGGACGGCATTCGGCGTGCGGCTGAACCAGCAGGTTGCCTTCACCGGCCGCGATGACTATCGGTACTATACCGCCGCGAACGGTCGCTACGATGACGACTCGCGATTCGACAACCGGCCTGCGGACCGGGACCGGCTTCCGGAAAACCGTAACGACCGGAAGCAGGTTCTGGGCTCGCGGGAAGAGTGGCGCTATGGCGACATGCGCGTCCGTCTGAACGGCGAGGACGTACCCTTGACGGACGCCCGGCCGCTGAACCTGAACGGGACCGTGTACGTGCCGCTTCAGCCGATCGCCGATGCCGCGCACCTGCGCTATAACCACCGCCTGGGCGATGAGAACTTTACGCTCTTCGCTCGCGACGGAGCCGTGCGCGGGCGTGCCGGAGACAGCAGCCTCTCCATGCCGAACGACCGGTCGGAATCCCTGGAAGCGTCACCGGTCTCGATCAATGGGGAGATCTATGTGCCCGTGGAGTACCTGAGCCGTGTGGCGGGCATGGACGTCAACTGGGACCGCCGCAACATGCGCCTGGACCTGGACTCGGCGCGGTAGAGATCCTGTCGCAGCGGCTTCCACGGCTGGCTGCGCGGTGCTAAGTGTCCGGGAGATGGGGCTGCTTGCCGACCACTCTCCCGGACGCTCCGCGCGCTTCACGGCTCGGCGGAAGCGTCCTGCGGCTGCTTGCCGTCGAGGATGCACGTCACCGTCATATCACCCATCACGTTGATCGACGTGCGGCACCGGTCCAGGAACCAGTCCACCGTGAGGAGCAGGGGAATGTAGTGGACGGGGAGGCGGACCGCGGAGAAGACCGCCATCATCGTGACCAGACCGGCCTCCGGAATGCCCGCGGCGCCTACCGATGCGATGATGGACATGAACACTACGAGGAGCTGCTGTCCCAGGTTCAGCGGATTGCCCAGCACCTGGGAGATGAAGAGCGCGGCCATGGCCTCGTACAGGGCCGTTCCATCATGGTTGAAGGTGCCGCCCACCAGCACGCCCATACTGGCCGCCTCTTCCCGCACGCCCACGTCGCCGCGCATACAGGCGTAGGTGACCGGCATCGTAGCGGCGGAGCTCGCCGTCGAAAATGCCGTCAGGAGCGCGTCAGACCCCTTTCGAAGAAAAAAGAGCGGACGGACCCAGGACCCCAGGCGGAGGCGGAGGAGGTAGTATCCCGCCTGCAGCGCCAGTGCGAGCAGCACCGAAAGGGCGAACCAGCCCAGGGACTTGAAGCTCTCGAACCCGCTGGTCCCCACCACCCGCGCAACCACGCCGAAGACGGCCAGCGGTACCAGGTCGATCACCCAGTGGAGGACCACCATCACCGCGCTGAAGAGGGTCTCCAGGAGCTCCTCGAGCATCGCCCAGCCCGTCTTCCCCACCGCCTCCTGGGCGGTACGCACCTTCCGGAGCGCGACCCCGAACGCGATGGCGATCAGGATCACGGAGAGAATGTCATTCTCCACGAAGGGCCGGACCAGGCTCCCCGGAACTTTTCCGAGAAGATCCGTCAACGGGTCGAACGGCTTCCGGTTGAGGTCGCCGGCCTCCGGGATGAGATGAGCGTGGTGCCCGGGCTGGATCAGATTTGCCACGAGCAGCCCCACGAGGATGGCGACTACCGTGTTCGAGAGGAGGAGCGCCGTCATCCGCCCCGCGGTACGCCCGCTCACGTGGGCGCGAAGCAGCGCTTGAACCACCGCCAGAAAGATCAGCGGGGTCGCAAGGGCCTGGAGCAGCCGCAGGACCAGGTCGCTGAACGGCTTGAAGAGCGCCGCGTGTGGTCCCATCTGCCAGCCTACCACTGCACCCAGGGCCAGCGCCGCGAGGATGCGGAAATAGAGTGGGATGCGGTGATACAGGGCCAGCGGGCCGGAGCGCGGCAACTCCGGCCCGGGCGGCGATGCGGGGCGGGTCATGAGCATACTCCTTTTTCGAAGGTTGGCTGTGCGACCGGCGAGGCCCTGCCGCGGGGGAGCCGGGATTCCAGCGGCGGCCACTCCCCGGTGATCCCGGACCGGCAGGACGCTGCAACCACGGACGGGTACGCCGAGCAGGAAGGAGGGCTTCCGGCCCGCCGCCCTTGCGGAACCGATCCGGGCGAGCCGGGAAGGTTTGCGGGCGGCCACCATTCCGCCTCCGCCGGGAGGCGTCCGTCCGCCGGCCGGAAGTCCCACCCGCTGCTTCGGCGGCCGCAGCCCGAACATGCGGCTGCTGAAGCAGCGGGTGGAAGCCGTGGGGCCCGTCGTCCGGGGCGCGCTAGGGGACGGTCACGCGGTAGAAGATCGGGTCGCCGTTCGCGAACGGCCGCCCGAAGCTGACCCCATTGGCGGTGTACGCGCCGTAGAAGGTATTGCCGACCGCC
>CAYQDT010000014.1:0-10211 GCA_964416225.1 uncultured bacterium | reverse complement strand
CTGCTGGTAATCACCCAGGATCCGCTGTACGGGATCGCCGTCGTTTTTCACCACGGAGAGGAAGGACAGCAGCGTGGTGTCCTGCCACGTGAGACCCTGATTCCTGCTGATGGCCAGGTGGGCGGAGAACTTCGGAAGGCCGCGGGCGCCGCTTCCGTCCCAGGTGTAGTAGAAGACGCCGACCGTTCCGTTTTGAGCCACGGCAACCTGAGGCATCGCCACGTGCGCGCGCGTGACATACCGGGAGGAGACACGCTTCACCGCTCCGCTGCCGGAAACAGCCAGCCGCGCCACCTGCAGCCGCAGCCGGTGCGGCGGCCGCGGATCCCGGTCGCCAAAGGCGTAATAGATGTCGCCCGCGTTGGGGTCAATGGCGCCGCTATGCTCGTTTCCGGGAAGGTTGACGCCCCCCAGCTTCTTGGACTGGTAATTCGCCGCCGTCGCGGCGGGAACGCCCTCCGCGGCTCCGCCGAACCCCCACGTGCGGCCACCGTCCAGAGAGCGGTTGACCATGTAGTTGACCGTGTAGACGTCGCCGTGCACCACGGTGTTGAGCTGCCGCTCATAGAAGGAATAGAGCGCGCCGCTCTGCGGATCGACCGCGAGTCGTTGTCCCGGATGCACCTCCGCGGGAGTGTTCGCGACCACGCCGTCAGCGGTGAAATCCGGCGGGCCGGAGCCGACGTGGTAGGCGGCGGCTACGCGGATGACCCAGCCCGAGTTGTCCCGGTGCGGCCCGGACGGACTGGCGGCGTCCGAGTTTCCGGGGCCGTAATCGTCATATGCAACGTACACATTGTCCTGCGATGGGTCCTGCACGTCGCGGCCCACCAGCAGCCAGGGCTGGTCCACGCTGTTCAGCGCCCCGAGATGGTGGGATGGCTGGGCGGCCCCATTCTCCAGCCAATATTGCCAGCCATTGGGGGCGGCCGGATCCGGAGTGGAACCGGTGAAAAAGTTAAGCGCGGAGGTTCCGCTCCCGGCATCATCCACGGAGAGCAGCGCGCCGAAGAGCGCTCCGGAGCGGCCAAAGTCAAAGGTCTGATCGTTGGGCACCGGGTGACCGGGAGGGGGCTGGATGAGGTTGTAGTATTTGGTCCAGGTGCCGCCGCCGTCCGTGGAGTAGAAGATGGGCGCGCGGCCGTTGTGGCCTGTCGAGTACCCGCTAAAAGAGCTCACGGCAATCCGGTTGGGATTTCTCGGGTCGATGGCGATGCCGCACTCTGCGTCGTCCTCCTGGTCGGTCCGGTTCAAAAGCGGGTCCGTGTTGCTCACCACGGTATCCCGCTGGAACACAACCGCGGCGCTCGACCGGGGTCCGAACGGAAGCTGTTCCTCCGGAAGCGCCGCACGGGCGGCGGTATGGGGAAATCCCGGCCGGCGGGAGCGGAGCAGGAGCCCGCCGGGCTGCTCGCCGCGCCCGGGGCGCCCGCCGAGCAGCAGGCATGTTCCCGCAAGGAAGACCCCCGCGCTGATTCGGAAGAGCGGTAGGGCTCTCGTTGGTTCTCGGTCAGGAAACTGCATGTAGATGGGCTCTCGGTCGATCATTCTGGGAGCTTGACCCCATCCAAAGATGTTGGCACATCGGGCGGGGTCCGCTCAGATCCGCGAGCAGTCATCTGACCGGTCGGCGGCTATCCGGCGCCGGGAGCGACAGGCGAAGCGGAGCGCGGCACGCGGGGGAACGGCCCAGGGAGTGGCGGCCCCAGGCGCCGCCGCCAGTTCCGAGGTTCGGCTTCAGGATCCGGTTCGCGGGTCGCGGAAGTACCGGACGTGGCCGTCCAGGAACAGCCGGTTTCGTCCCCCGAAGTGGACGGCTCTGCCTCTGAGCGACGCCGGGACGCTCGGGATGCCGCGGGGAAAGTAGGGGTCGACCGCGAGTTCCACGTCCGCAGGGCCATCGGGAAGTCCCGCCTGGGGGTTGTTCGCCAGGCGGATGTCCGCCGCGCACTGGATCTCCATTTTTCCCCAGCAGTTGTCCAGGGGGATGGAAGCTTCCGGATGATCGAAGCGCCAGAGCCAGTAGCGGCTGACGGCGGCGTTCGGCGCCGGCCCCAGCGGCTGCTCCACCTGGAGTACCCCGGCCATCGCGCCCGCCACACTGGTGCAGGACCAGATCCCGTAGCTCCGCACGTACGGAGAGAGCACCAGCGCCGCCCAACCGCCCCGCGGGTCAGAGGCCGGCCAGGAGGTCCAGGGCCGGTATCCGCCGGCCAGGCTCCTTTTCAGGTCGCGGCGATCGGGCAGCCGCTCATCGTAGTCCTGGGAGTAGAGCTGGAACGCGCTCCCGATCTGCCTGAGGTTGCTCTGGCAGGAGGCTTTCCGGGCCGCCTCCCGGGCCTGGGCAAAGACGGGGAAGAGGATCGCAGCCAGGATGGCGATGATGGCAATCACCACGAGGAGCTCGATCAGGGTAAACGCCCGGAGAGCGCGGCCGGCCAGCGGGCGCGTGGGGGCGGGCCGCGCCGGCGATGCAGAGCACCGGGCGGGCAGGGTGCCCGGTGCCATCAGTTGTCCGTTCTCTTCACGCCGATGTTCTGATAACTGGCGAAGATCCGGACCACATCGTTCGCATAGGCGGCGAACTCCTTCTCGCGCGCGACAAATTGGATGGAGACCACCCGATCATCCGCCGCGTAAATGAGCTGCTGCTGGCGGCACGGCTCTTTCTTCTCGTTGACCATGCTCCAGCCGCCGAGGGCGAACTTCATCCCGCGCATGACTACCAGGCCGGAGTCCGTGGTCTTGAAATCGAGGCGCTTCGCCTGCGGGTCCTCCGCCTGATCGTCCGCGTAGTTCAGGGCGAACTGCTCGTCGATCTCCAGCGGGTCGTCGTTCTTCGGTGTCTGCACCACCACCATCAGCATCGCCCGGGCGTCTTTTTCGTGGCCGGGAGGAGTTGCCACCAGGACCGCCTCGCCATTGGCGGCCGCCGTGACCTTCCACTTGTCGGGGAGCATCAATTGGAGCCGCCGCTCGGCGTCCATCGCCGGCTTCCAGCCCTTCCCCACCGGCATTGTAACGCCGGTCAGCTTCTTCGCGAACTCTCCCTTACCCTTGACGACCTCGACGGGCTCACTCGAGTTTTTCGGGATGATCTGCGCGTCGACGGCGATCGGCGCGAGCATGGCGATGACGAAGGTGACGGCGAGCGCGGGCTTGAGCTTCATGGGACGGTCCTCCACCGTACATCTTCGGCAGTGGGGAGGGAGCGTCCTCACGGGATGAGGGTGAAAGGGTTGGGCGCCGCCGAGGCGCCCGCCGGGGACGGGGGCCGGTTGCTTCACGGGGCGTTATCGAGCTGCTTTCCAAGCTCGAGACGGGCCGCGTCCCACGCATCCGGATCCCGCGCCCATTCGTTCGGACGGGGAACAACGCGGTTGACCACTGCCTCCGTGTTGACGCCCTTGCTCCGGAGGAGCCAGAGGTATTCATAGTCCTGCAGGCCGCGCCGAAGCGATTTCATGGTGAAGCTGGCAAGCGGCTCGTCAAGCCCGGCCGGCTTGCCGGGATAGAACAGGCAGCCGTCGCCGTTCAGTCGGATCCAGAACCGCTGTCGCGGGTCCCGCTTCTGATCGAAGGTGAGCGGGTCTTGCCAGGTATCCGTCAGGAAGCGGCCCGGCGTGGCGTCGATCGACCGGACGGAGAAGCGCTTCCCGGCGGGGTCACGCTGGTTGTGCCGGTCGGTCCAGTAGCAGACGTCCCAGAACTGCCAGGCGTCCAGTCCCATCTTCCATGCCATCCAGCCCTGGCTGCGCCCCGCGTAGCCGGGCGTGTCGACATATGGCCCGCCCGCGTAGCCCTGGTTCGTCGCCCAGATCTTCTCTCCGGCCGCCTTCTTGACCGCGGCGTCCGCCGGCGGCACTTCCCCCCACACGTTAATGAGTCCGGCCGGAATTCGGGCCGGGGTGGTGGTGGTCAGGAAGAGCGGGAGCTCGCCGCCCGTCGCTTCCCGAATCCACCTTGCCCGGCTGACGGCAGCGGCGAAGTCCTCGTCATCCTTCGGCTCGTCGTAGACATACCCGACCAGCTCGGCGGGGAAGTGCTGCCCCTTCCACCACTGGTACGCGTGCCGGACATACTCCTGGACAGTCTTTCGGTCGTCCGCGTCGATCCCCAGGACCGTCAGGTTCTGGCCGATCCCTATCCCGCGCCGCTCCCGGAACGCAGATCCGTCCAGATAGGGGCGATAGCGCCGGCCCCATTCCTCCTCCACGCTGTCGCCGGCGGAAGGCTGAAAGTTGAGACGATGCTGGTGCGCCATCTGGAAGCACTGGTCCTCCACCCGCCGCAGCTCCGCCTCTGCGTCCCGCGAAAGCCCGAATCCCCAGCGAAGCTGCTCCGGCCCGGTGGGGCAATACGTCTTCAGGTGGGTCTCGCGCGGCAGGGTGAAGCGCCAGACGGTCAGCGTCACGGGGAGCGCCTCCAGCGTCCGGCCCGCCGCTTCGACCTCCACCTGGCCCCGGTACTCTCCGGGGTGCTGCTCTTCCGGGATCCAGAGATCGACCCACACCGGCTGGTTTCGGCGCTCCGGAATGTTAAATCCCGCTTCCGAACCGCGGAGCGGAACCATCTGGACCGGATATTCACCCGCCGCGGCTTCCGGTACCGGATGGTCCTGTTCCCACTGGGAAGGGACCGTCACCTTGAGATAATGCTCCTGGAACAGATCGGCGTTCGACGGCGAGAGCTCCGCGCCCCCGTCGCTCTTCAGCGAGGTCACGCGGAGCCGGACCTTTTCCAGCGGAGCGTCGCCGGCATGGAGCACAACCTGGAACCCGACGTACTCCCCGCGGCCGCCGAACAGGCGCACGGTACGGTCGGCGGCCGACCACACACTGTTCTTGGCGGGGGCAGCCTGGTCGGGCGCGACTTTCACGCTCTCGCCGCAGGCCCATACGGACCCGGCGGGCACCGCATCGCCCGCTCGGACGTTCAGCGCGGGTGCGAGACGGAGGGCCGCGATGCCGGCGACGATGATTCCGGCGACGAGCAGCCGCCGGTGGAACGGGGTCATGCCGGCGGGATACGGAGTGGCCACCCTCATGCCGCCACCCCGGCCAGGCCGTCGAAGCGCCCGGCCGAGCTCCGGCAGGGCGGCCGGCCGATCTTATAGTCGCGATACGCACCGGGATCTCCGGCGTGCCCATCTTCGGCGGCGCGGATGATGTTGTACGCCTCCCGCGCGGTGACGTAGTGGAGCCGGTAGCGGATGCCGTCATTATAGGCGCTCTCCAGGTAGCTCCACATCCGCTCCAGAGCTCCGCCAAGCAGCGACCCGCGGATGCTGTCCGAGCAGCCGTGGGTGTGCAGCTTCACGAGACGCCATTCCGGCCTTCCCCGGACCGTTACCCCGGCCCGGACCCAGGCGTCGATTCGCTCCGGAGTCGCGGGATTGCCGCCCGTCAGGTGCCCCTCGTTCAGGCGGACGCGGCCGCGGGAGTCCCGGTAGATCCCCACGGTGCCGTTCACGAGGGTCAGGTCACCGCTCGGCGCCACCCCGACCCGCGCCTCCACTCCGCGGTCGTACGACTTCGGGCGCAGCGGGTCGTCGGTGACGTGGAGCACCCGGTTCACCCACCGCGGCTGCGCGCTGAAGCCCAGCGCGGGAAAGGTGAAGTCCGCATAGCAGCCGGCATCCCGCAGGCGAACGAGCTCATCGTTCACGCCGCAGAAGTCCTTCCCGCACTCGTGCCGCGAATTATCCAGCGCCCAGTTCCCATGCACGAACCCGAACGCCGGCCGGCCGTCCGGCCGGGTGCCGAAGCAGCTGCCCTCGCGGTAAAGCCCGACGGCGTCGGTGAGCTTTCGCGCGAGTGACGCGCCCGTATCGCCGGAGTGGTGCAGGTGGAGCTCCACTTCACCCCAGCCATCCGCCGACATTCCCGCGAGCAGCTCCAGCTCGGAGCGGCGGTACTCGTCCCAGGGGTAGAAAAAGGTGTGGCGAGGGGCGCATCCATCCGCGTCCACGTGGGCCCGCGCCGCCCGCGGGTAGCGGGACTCCCAATCTTTCGCGCGCTCCGCGGCGGCATCCGCGGAAGCGCCGCCGACCGACGGCTCCCAGTGGTCCGCCACCATCCAGAGGATGTGCACCGTTTCTCCGGGCGGCGCCGACTCGCGCTGCATGCCTCGGAGTACGTAGTCTGCCAGCCAGGTGAGATTACCCAGGAGGCCCAGTCTTTCTTCCAGCGCTGCCATATCGCTCCGGGCTCTGCGGGAGTGGGGAGCGGAGCCTGACGGTCCGCCCCCACGCCGGCGTTAGGGCCTACGCGGCACAGAGGGCCCGCATGCTGTCCAGCACACAAGCCAGGCCTTCCTCGAGCCGCATTCGGGGCTCGAAGCCAAGGTCCCGGCGCGCTGCGGAAATGTCCGCGAGGGAATCCCGCACGTCTCCCGGCTTCGCCGGAACGTACTGGGGGCGGACGTCTCGCCCGGCCAGCCGGTTGATCACGCTGATCAACTGGTTGAGGCTGATCCGCTCTCCGCAGCCGACGTTGTAGACATTTCCGGATGCCGCCGGAGCGCGGCCGGCGGCGAGATTTGCCTGTACCACGTTCTGCACTGGCGTGAAATCCCGCGTCTGCTCGCCGTCTCCGTAGATCACCGGGCTTTCACCGGACAGGATGAGGCTGACAAACCGGGGGATGGCTGCCGCATACTCGGCATTCGGATTCTGGCGCGGACCGAACACGTTGAAATAGCGCAGACCCACCGTTTCCAGCCCGTACAGCTCCGTGAACAGCCGTGCGTAATGCTCGCCGGCCAGTTTGGCTGCGGCATAGGGCGAGAGCGGGCACGGCATCATGCTCTCCCGCTTCGGAAGCTCCACCGTATCCCCATACACAGAACTGGAAGAGGCATACACCACCCGCCGAACACCGGAATCCCGCGCGGCGAGGAAGATATTGAAGGTGCCCGTGAGATTTACGTCATGGCAGGAGACCGGGTCCGCAACGGACCGCGGGACGGACGGGATTGCCGCCTGGTGATACACCACGTCGACGTCCCGCATGGCGCGATAGACGGTGTTCAGATCACGGATGTCGCCGCGGATGAGCTCCACGTAGCGCGGATAGGCCCAGTTATCCGGATTGCCCTGTACCAGGCTGTCCAGGACCACGACCTCTTCGCCCATCTGAACCAATGTATCTACGAGGTGGGAGCCGATAAACCCAGCGCCCCCGGTAACCAGTGCTCTCATCGGAACGTCTCCACACAAACGGTCAGCGTGCCCTCCGGTCCGGGAAGTGGGATCTGGGCCGCATACGGAGGGCTATCTACGCCGGGGCAATCTCGGGTACCGGCTGTCCGCGGCCTGCACGGACGAGCGAGCCCTGGCACTACGGTAATCCACGTTTTCGCCCGATCCTAAACCTCTTGCACGGGAACCTTCTGCCCGATTTTAGGGGATGCCCTGAAGGGGGTATCGCCTGCCTGCTGGCTGCGCCGGCGCGCTGGGGCCGGGGGCGCTTCGCGTGCGGCATGGCCGGATGCGGATGGAGGCCCCGGAACGGCCCAAGGGCGGCCAGCAGGCAGTCAGCAGGCGGTCGGCAGGCGCCGCAAGACACCGTGCATTGCACGGCTGCCGGCCGTGGGCGGCAGCCCGGACGCCGGACCGCGGTACCGCCGCCGCCACCGCAAGTGGAGTAGGGCTCCCTGGATAGCCGCAAGCGCCCCGCATCATGGAAAGACGCGGGGCGCTTGCGGCTGCTGTGATGTGGCTCCGGCGGCTACCGCCACTGAATCCGCGGACCGTGACGGAGCACGTGGAACAGCGCCACCAGTGCCGCCCAGTTCAGCATGCAGAACGCCCCGCATGCGTTGACCAGGCGCGAGCGGCGCCACGCCGAACGGGCCAATCCCATCCCTCCGGCCGCATAGAACGCGGCCTGGGCGAGCAGCAGCACCGCGAAGAACGGCTCGCGGACGAGCGCCGCGGAGGCGACGAGGAGCGCCGCGAGCGCCAGCGGGATGAACAACCGGCAGAGCTTGTGGCTGATGAGCGTGAAGGCGAGCAGGCCCCGGTGAGGCAGGTAGAGCGGCCAGAACTGCGAGAGGAGCTGGTAGTTGCCGACGAGGGTCCGCACCTTTCGCTTGAACTCGATTCCCTCGGAGCGCATCGTCTCGTAGACCCGGGCCCCCGGCTCCCAACGGACCCGAAAGCCGGCGTCACGCGCGTAAAGCGCGAGCGTCACGTCTTCGCAGTAGCTGCCGGGCGGGATCTCCCGGAAGACGCTTTTGCGCACGGCGAAGAACGCTCCGGAGACGCCGGTCAACAACCCCAGCGCGGACTCCGTCCGCCGCAGGGACCGCTCGTAGCGCCAGTAGAGACCGGTGTTGTCCGAGGAGGCTTCGCCCCCGGCATCGATCAGGGTCATCTCCGCGCCGACGATACCGACCCTCGGATCGCCGAAGTGGCGCACCATCAGCCGGACCGCGTCCGGGTCGACCCGCTGCCGGGCGTCGGAGAGTAGCAGGATCTCCCCGGGCACCAGGGGCACCGTCCGGTTGATCGCCACAGACTTGCCGATGTTCTCCGCGAAGGGGATGAGATGCACCCGCGGGCAGCGCGCGGCGTATTCCGCCACCACTTCGTTCGTGCCGTCCGTCGATTGGTCGGACGCCACCCAGATCTCCAGACGGTTCGCCGGATAGTCCTGCGCGAGGAGGTCGTCCAGCTTTCGCGCGATGGCCTCCCGCTCGTTGCGCACCGTCAGGATCACGGAGACGAGCGGCTGGTACCCCGCGGCACCGACGCGCTCTTTCGGACGGCGGAGTGCTTTCCACGCCTGCAGCAGCGCCGGATAGCCGGCGTACGTGTAAAAGACGTATGCGGCTGCGATCCAGAATAACCAATGCCAGCCTGACATGACAGAGCTCCTTCAGGTCCCATGCTTCGTTCGTCGTCCGCCTGGTGCCGCAGCGGTCCCAGGACCCCGGAGCGCGGTGGCGTCCGGGGTGTCCGGCGCTCAGGGGATTCCGTCCCGGGCGCCGGACGCGGGTCAGCTTTCCACCGTCGTGTCGCGTGCCGGCGCGCCGGGTCCGCGCATCGTTCTCCCGAGCGCAGCCATACTCCATGGCTGCAGCCGCCGGTCCGGCGCCGCGAGCCGCTCGTAGATCGCCTCGTGACGACGGACCATGGAGTTCAGGCTGAACTGGCGGAGAACAATCTCCCGGCCGGCCGCGCCGAGCTGCCGCCGCTGCGCGTCGGACAGCCCGGCGACCTCGCGCAGCGCCTGCGCGAGAGCGTCCGGCCGCGCGGCGGGCACGAGGATACCCGAGACGCCGTCTCGCACCACGTCCGGCGTGCCCCCAACGGCGCTCGCGACCACCGGCCGCGCGCACGCCATCGCCTCGAGCAGAGTCAGAGAGGTTCCCTCGGTCAGGGACGGGAGCGCGAAGACGTCCATCGCCTGGTAGTAGGGGCGGGTCTCCCGCTGCTCGCCCGTAAAACGGGTGGCGTCCGCAATTCCGAGCTGCTCGGCCAGCCGTTCCAGCTCGGATCGGAGCGGGCCGTCCCCCACGATGAGCAGTCGGGCCTCCGGCATGTTCCGGCGCAGGCACGCGAACGCGCGCAGCAGACTTGCCTGGTCCTTCTCCGGCGCGAGACGCGCCACGGTGCCGATCACCCGGTGCTCCGGCCGGAAGCCCAGCCTGCTTCGCCACGGGGCGCCGCTCTCGGGTTGGAACAGGTCCGTGTCCACCCCGTTGCAGATCACCTCCATCTGGTCCGGCTGCGCCCAACCGCCGTCCCGGAGCGTTCGCTCGATCTCGCCGGACACGGGAATCACGGAGCCGGCGCGGCGCAGGAGCGCGCGGATGAAGGGAGCCGTCCCGGAGTCGTCGAGGCTAAAATTGCCGTGCAGGGTGAACACCAGCCGGCTGGCCGGAGCCAGACGCGCCGCGATACCCGCATAGAAGAGCGGCGTCCGGTTGTGGCAATGGACCACTTCTACCCGCTCCCGGCGGAGCACCCGGGCGATCCGCCATACCAGGAGAGGATCCAGCCGCTCCGCACCGTTCAGGCAGTACACGGGGATCCCGACACTCTCGAGATGGTGCACCAGCCAGCCGCCCTCTTGCAGCGAGATCACCACGGGGCGGAACCGCTCTCGGTCGAGGCGCTCGGCCAGCCGCGCGACCAGCACCTCCTGACCGCCGGTCACCAGGCCGCGCACCACGTGGGCCAGGGTCACGGGTCGAGAGGAGGC
>CAYQDT010000013.1:0-14278 GCA_964416225.1 uncultured bacterium | reverse complement strand
GGCTGCCGCCGCCCGACCCCGGCTCCGGCAATCCCCGCTCGCGGCAGATTCTGGATGAGCCCGCGTATCGGGGGTATGAAGTGGTCCTGGAAGTCTGGCCGGACGTGTTCGCCAGCGGGATCCTGCTGGTACCCAAGGACCTCCGGGAGGGCGAGCGGCGGCCGGTGGTGGTCTGCCAGCATGGGCTGGAAGGACGTCCGCGCGACGCGGCCGACCCAACCGTCGACAGCCATTTCTACCACCGCTTCGCCTGCCGGCTGGCGGAGCAGGGGTACGTCACGTTTGCCCCGCAAAACCCCTACATCTTCGGAGACCGCTTCCGGACCCTCCAGCGGCTCGCCAACCCCCTCGGAAAGTCACTCTTCTCGGTGATCGTCCGCCAGCATGAGCGGATCTTGCAGTGGCTCGGGAGCCTCCCGTTCGTGGACCGCGACCGGATCGGGTTCTACGGTCTCAGCTACGGCGGGAAAACGGCAATGCGCGTTCCGGCGCTGCTACCCGGCTACTGTCTCTCGATCTGCTCCGGCGACTTCAACGAGTGGGTCTGGAAGAACGTCTCCTCCACCTCGCCGTACAGCTACGTCTTCTCGCCGGAATGGGAGATGCCGGAGTGGAACCTCGGCAACACCTTCAACTACGCGGAGATGAGCGGCCTGATCTGCCCGCGGCCGTTCATGGTGGAGCGCGGCCACGGAGACGGCGTGGCGCCCGATGAGTGGGTGGCGTACGAGTTCGCGAAGACGCGCCGAACGTATGACCGGCTCGGGATCGGAGAACGGACGGAGATCGAGTTCTTCAACGGCCCGCACACCATCCACGGTGTCGGCACCTTTGCGTTCCTGCGCCGCTGGCTGGGAGACCCCCACCGCGCGGCGCCGTGAGCCGGGGCCGGCCGGAGCCTTTCACCAGGGCACCGTCCGGCGGACGGCGTGACCCAGCACCACGGGATAGAGCAGGATGTTTCGCGCGAGCGCCGCGGCCGGGGAGTAGCCGGGGACCGCGGGCTGCTCCCCGCGCCGGATCGCGGCCAGGTAATGACCCAACGCCCGCAGGTGGCTCGCTCCGAAGGGACCCTCCTGGATGCGGCCGATTAGCTGCGCCGGCAGCCCGCTCTCTCCGTAGAGCGCGCCGAGCCAGCCGCCCAGTATGGCGGCGGTTGAGTCGGTGTCGCCGCCGCAGGCGATAGCGCCGGACAGCACCTGCAGCGGCGGCTGTCCGGTCGGGCGCAGGAAGCAGTGGAGCGCCAGCGAGACGGTATGGACCACGTATCCGCTGGTCCCCAGCTCGGCCGCCGCGACCGGAAGCGCGGATCCGTCGCCCGCGAGCTCGTCAGCGCGGTCGATCGCCGCCAGCAGCACCGGATCGGCAACCACCTGCCGCGCGATCCGGAGCAGCGCCGTCCGCTCGCCGCCGGGGCCGCTGCGGGCGCAGGCCCCGGCCAGTTCCGCCACGAAGAGGGCGCCATCCACGGCCCGCGGGTCCGTGTGCGTGACGGTCGCCAGCGCGCTGCCGAACCGGAGCCGCCGCTCCGGGTCTTCCGCAAAGAAAACACCGAGCACCGCCGCCCGCATCGCGGCGCCATTCCCGGCCGACGGGACCCCGCTGGGGCGCGCCCCGGCCATGGCGCGGCAGCAGGCGCGGATCGTGGCCCGCCCGACGCTCCACGGGAGCCGCAGGAACGAGCCCACCAGCGCGCGCCCGAAGAGACGGGCACACTGCTCCGGGTCCTCCGGCGCGTGGGCCAGGCACTGGGCCAGCAGCGCCGCCTGCTCCGTATCATCCGAAACGAAGCCCGTCCGCCCGAGAAAGTGGAAGCGATCCACGCCTCCCCACCGGCGCTGAATGGCGGCGGCGGTGAGGCGCTCCGCGGGAAGACCGAGCGCGTCCCCGAGCGCCGTCCCGAGCAGAGTACCGGCCAGCCGGTCTTCCCAGGCGACCGGGACCCGCTCCTCATTCCCGCTGTGCTCCATCGCGCCACGCCTCCGTCCGTTACCTGATAAACGGACCGGGGCCGCGCTGGATACGGGGTGCCGGCGGGAGCGGAGCGAAGTCATGGAGAGCCACAGGAAGGCGTGGGGAGGTCTATCGAGCGGCGGTCGCCCAGGAATTCGCGAGCAGGCGAGCGAATCTGGCTCCAACAACTCCCACGGGCCGAACTCCGCTCGGCCCGGCGACTCCCTTTGGAACTGATGATCAAGCTCGCTCTCCCGCTGCTGCTCGGTGTCCTGACCGCCTCCGCCATCAGCGCCCAGAACCCCACGCTCCCGTACAACTACCGGTTCTACGGCCGGTGGGACCGGCGGGATCCCAACCGCGCCGTCACCGTGAACAGCGGCAGCCACGTGGTGGTCCGCTTCGAAGGCTCGTCCGCGGACGCGCGTTTCGGCACCGGCGTCAACCGTGCTCCGCTTCCCACCCTCGCGTGGAGGGTCGACGACGGGGAATGGCAGGAAGCGGAGCTGGCGTCGGCCGTACACCTCGCAGAGCGGCTGAAGGAAGGCCCCCACACCCTGCTGCTGATGGTTCGGGACGCGGACGAGCACCAGAGCCGGTGGTCGCCGCCGCTGGTCGCCAGCGTGACGTTCCTCGGCCTCGATCTCCACGGGGGCCGCCTGCTCCCGCCGCCGCCCGACCCACATCTCAAGATCGAGTTCCTGGGCGACAGCATCACCGAGGGAGTGCTGGTCCATCCCGAGCGGCCGGGAAAGAGCAGCTGGCCGTGGCGCGGGGACGGCCGGCTCTCGTATGCCAGCCAGACGGCGATGAAGCTGGGCGCGCAGTGGCGGCAGGTGGGCTTCGGCCGGCTGGGCGTGACCATCCCCGGCAACGGCGGCGTCCCGGTCGCCGCGGAATCGTTCAACTGGAACTTCGAGGGCAGCCCGCGCGACGGCTGGCAGCCGGATATCGTGGTGGTGAACCAGGGAACGAACGACGGCGGCCGCCCGGGCGAGGTCTTCCGCCCCGCGTACGCGCAGTATCTCGCCACGATCCGGAAGGGCTACCCCCGCGCGATCATCCTCGCGCTGCGGCCGTTCGGCGGGTACCACGCGGAGGATATTCTCGCCGAGGTGAGTGCCCGTGCCGCGGCGGGGGACTCGCGGGTGCACTACCTCGATACCACCGGCTGGCTCACGCGCGAGGACTACACCGACGGCGTCCATCCGAACGCGGCGGGCGATGCAAAAGTCGCGGAGCGGCTGGCGGCCGCGGTGAAGCCGTACGTCCGCTGACCGGGTTCTCCGCGGCCCGGAGCCTTCGCCGCACCCGGCTCCGGCCGCACCACGAGAAGCGCCCGCGGGCGGTTATAATAGCCTGTGGGCTGCCGGAGGACCCGTTCCCGGTCCCGGCCGAGCCGCTCCCCGGACCTCGCGGTCTCCCACACCGCCGCGAGGCCGCCGTGAAGAAGTGACATGCGCATCGCCGCCGTTTTCCTGAGTTGGCTGCATCAGCTCGCATTGGCCGTCTGGCTGGGAGGGATTGCCACCCTGGCGATCTCCGCCCCCGCCATCTTCCGCGAGGCGAAGAATCTGGGTCAGCGGCACTGGAGCCAGCCGCTCTACCACTTCGCCGGAATGGCGGTGACCTCGATCTTCCAGCGGTTCACGCTGGTGTGCGCGGTCGCCGGCTTGCTGGCCCTGGCGGCGGGCGCCGGCTATGGGCTGCTGGCGGGTCTCTGCCGGCGGCGGCTCTGGGTCCGCGCCGGCCTCACGGCGCTCGCGTGGCTGATCGTGCTCTACCTGCAGTTCGGCCTCCTTCCGGAGATGCTCCACCTGCGGGACGGCCGCGACATGGCGGGCTTCGACGCCCTCCACAAGACGTCCAGCCACCTCTTTTCAGCACAACTGCTGCTCCTGGCGACGGTTGCGGCCCTCACCTCCTGGATGCACCTCGACCTCGCTCCGCATGGGCTCTCGGAAGCGCCCCGGACCCGCGAAGCGGCGGGCGCCCTCGGTGAGCGGTCGACACCCGCGTGATCCCTCCGCCGCTCCGGCGGCCCTACCGCATTCACGATGGCTATCCACACTCCTGAAGCGCCGGCCCATCCCGGCATCGACGCCTCGTTTCTGGAGGAGCTCCGGCGCATCTGCGGCGCGGATGGGGTCCTCACCGGCAAGAGCGAGACGCTCCTCTACGACTGCGACGCCTACGTCATCCAGAAGCAGTTCCCGGACGTCGTCGTGCTGCCGACCTCCACGGAGCAGGTCTCCCGGGTGGTCCGCCTCTGCCACGACCGCGACGTCCCGTTCGTCGGACGGGGCGCGGGGACCGGGCTCTCGGGCGGGGCGCTGGCGCTGAACGGCGGCGTGATTCTCTCCCTCACCCGCATGAAGCGGATGCTGGAGATCGACCTCCGCAACCGCCGGATCACCGCCGAAGCGGGCGCCATCAACGTCTCGCTGACCCGCGCGGTGGCGGCCAACGGCTATCAGTATGCCCCGGACCCCAGCAGCCAGATGGCGTGCACCATCGGCGGCAACGTGGCGGAGAACAGCGGCGGGCCCCACACCCTCAAGTACGGGGTCACCGTGAACCACGTCCTCGGCCTGACGGTGGTCCTGCCGGACGGCGAGATCGTCCGCCTGGGCGGCAAGGCGGAGGAGAGCCTCGGCTACGACCTGGTCGGGCTGATGGTCGGCTCGGAGGGGACCTTCGGAATCGTGACGGAGGTGGTGGCCCGGCTGGTGCGGATGCCCCAGACGGTCCGCACGATGCTGGCCGTCTTCGAGACGATCGACGACGCCACGAACACCGTCTCCGGCATCATCGCCGCCGGGATCGTTCCCGCGGCGCTGGAGATGATGGACCGGATGATCATCCAGGCCGTGGAGGCCGCGTTCAAGTTCGGCTTCCCCCTGGATGCCGGCGCCTGCCTGATCATCGAGCTGGACGGGTTGGAGGCCGGCATCGACGGGCAGGCGGAGCGGGTGCGGGAGATCTGCCGCGCGAACCAGGCCCGGGAGATCCGTCTCGCCGGGGACGCCGCCGAACGGGACGCTCTCTGGAAGGCGCGGAAGCGGGCCTTCGGCGCGGCCGGACGCCTCGCGCCCAGCAACATCACCCAGGACGGGGTCATCCCGCGCACCAAGCTGCCGCAGGTGCTGCGCGACATCGACGCGATCGTTCGGCGGCATGGGCTGAAGGTGGCCAACGTCTTCCATGCCGGAGACGGGAACCTGCACCCCCTGATCCTGTTCGATGAGACGGACCCGGCGCAGATGCGCGGCGTGGTGGAGGCGAGCGAGGAGATCCTCAAGATGTGCGTCGCCGTGGGCGGCAGCATTACCGGCGAGCACGGGATCGGCATCGAGAAGAGCAGCTACTCCTCCTGCCAGTTCAGCCCGAAGGACCTGGAGGTCATGGCCCAGGTGAAGGCGGTGTTCAACCCGAAGGACCTCTGCAACCCCGGAAAGATGTTCCCCACGGGCAAAGGCTGCCTGGAAACCAGTATGAAGAAGCGCCGCTCCGTCGCGCTCTGACCCGCCCGGGCCGTGAAAGCAAACGCAACAACGATGGGATCCACCAGTGACTATCTGATCAGCGGCGCCGCTCCGGCGCACGTGGCCGCGCCCCGGAGCAGGGACGAGGCGGTGGAGGTGATCCGCCAGGCCGCGGAGCGCGGCGAGGCGCTGGTATCGTACGGCGGCGGGACCCAGATCGAGACCGGCTGGCCTCCCCGCGCCGGGTGGACCGCCCTCTCGACGGCGCATCTGAATGGCGTGGTGGACTACCAGCCGGATGACATGACCCTCACCGTGGAGCCGGGCATCACTCTGGCGGAGGTGGAGCGAATCCTGCGGGAGCGGAACCAGTTCCTGCCGCTGAACCCGCCGCTCCCGGAGCGGGCCACCGTGGGCGGCACCATCGCGGCGGCCGCGGCGGGGCCGTGGCAGGCCGGCTGGGGCACCCCACGGGACTGGGTGATCGGCTGCCGGGTGCTCGGCGCGGACGGCAAGGAGGTCCGGGGCGGCGGGCAGGTGGTGAAGAACGTGGCCGGCTACGACCTTCCGAAGCTGTACACCGGCTCGTACGGAACGCTGGGCCTGATCACCGAAGTGACGTTCAAGGTGATGCCGTGGCCGGGCGGGCGCGGCTACTGTGCCGCGACGCTCCCCACGGCGAGTGCCGCGGAAGCACTCCTGGCCCGGCTGATGGACTCGGACGTGCAGCCCGCGGCCGCGGAGCTCTCCACCGGGCGGTCGGGCGACTGGACCTTCCACTTCGAGTTCCTGCACGTCCCCGAGGCGATCGATTGGCAGCTCGGGCAGGTTGCCGCCCTGGCGGATGCGGCCGGCGGCTCGGCGCGGCGCCTGGACGAGAGCGCGGGCGCGGCGGAGCTGGCGGCTCTCCGGGACCGACCCGCTCGATCCGCCTTCGCGGCGCGGCTGGCGACGGTGAGCGGCGGCGCGGCGAGGCTCATGGACGAGCTCCGCGTCCTGCTGCCGGAGACGCTCTCCAACCCGGGGCTGATCAGTCACGCCTGGACCGGGCGGGTGAACCTCTGCCTGGACGCCGCCGACGCCGCGCTCGCCACCGAGGTGCGCGCGCTTGCCGGTCGGCACGGCGCCACCTGCGTCTTCACGCGTCTCCCCATCGAGCTCACCGGACAGCTCGACCCCTGGGGTGACGCCGGAACCGCCTTCCGCCTGATGCGCGGCCTCAAGGAGACGCTTGACCCGGACGCCCTCTTCAGCCCCGGACGGTTCGTCGGCCGGCTCTGACCCGCGGCGGGGCCCGGGTTCCGGCTTCCGGGTCCGGATGATGGCCGCATCCCTTCATCCGCGGGGACTTCACTTCTTCGCCGGATCATCGGCTCCGCCCGCGCGCAGCGCGAGCTCGCCGAGCGCCCGGATCGAGCGGTCGCCCGTCTCCGCGCCGTACCGGGTGAGGAGCACCCCGTAGTGAAGAGCCCGGAACTCCGCGCGGCGCCAGGTTGCCGGGTCCACGCCCCCGTACGCGGTGCGAAACGTCTCTCGCGCCGCGGGCGGGAGGAACGTGAACGCGATCGATAGGTCCAGCGCCGGGTCGCCGAGATGGACGTCGCCCCAGTCGATGACGCCGCCGAGCCGCCGGCCCGCGTCGACAAGCAGGTGACGCGCGTAGAGATCGCCGTGGACCCAGCAGGGAGGCGCCGCGTGCGGCGCGGCGGATACCAGCTCGCCCACCCGGGAAGCCAGCGCGTGGACATCCACTTCCGGCACCCTTCCGGCGAGCGCGAGCAGCCCCTCCCGGACCCCCTCCGCGCGGCGAGCGAGATCGGACCGGTGCAGATCGTCGCCCGGAGCCCAGGCGCGCGCAGCCGGATCGACCGGCAGCCGGTGCAGCACGGCGAGGAAGCGTCCCAGCGGCTCAGCAAGCGCCGCCCGCGCGGCCTCCGTCCAGCGGCAGCGGCAGGCAGTCCTCCCAGGCAGCCACGGGTAACCCGAGAAGGGGTACGGATAGTCACCTGCCGGCGCGCCGAGATGGACCGGAACCGGAACGGGGAGCGGGAGCTGCGGCGCGAGAAGAGGCAGGATGCGCGCTTCCGATCGGATCAGCTCCGCGGCTGCCTTGCGGCGCGGGAAGCGGAATACCCATGCCTCATTCACGCGATAAGCGGTGTTGTCCCAGCCGACCCCGAGCAGCTCGAGGCGCACCGGCCGAAGCGCGGGGAGCTGCCCCTCGATGAGGGCCCGCGCCTCCTCCGGCGAGAGCGCCACGTCGGCATCCCAGACATTCTTGCGTGGGAGATGCGCCGCCGCGGGCTCCATTCCATGCCTTGGCTGTCAGGACTACCGGTTGTTCCGCGCCCGGATATCCACCCGGTCGATCGGGGTGCGCGTGCGCGGGTCCGGCCAGCGGACCTCCAGATGGTCGTCGCCGGAGGTGTGCCGCACGCGAATCGTCAGGAGGCCCGTCGCGTCGTCATAGAACCAGCCGGGGCCGAATTCCTGGTCCGCCTCCCGCAGGTACTTGCGATCCACGGGAATCCGGATCACCGGGAGGGAGGTCGAGTTGTACTCCACGCGGATCGGCCGCGCGGCGACCCCGGTTACCGTGGTGTAGGTCTCTTGCCCGCTCGCGCCGCGCAGGTTGAGGCGGAGGCGCATGGAAGAAGTGGTCGGCCGATCGATCTCCGCTCCGCTGGCCACGAAGAGCCGGTCCGGCCCGGTGCGGACCCGCACGTGGTTGACGTCCAGATCCCGCCGCTCCAGCGCCGCCTGCACCGCCAGCACCAGTCCCGGCGTCAGCCACCGGCCGGCGGCCCGGCTCTCGCGAACGTACCAGAATTCCGGCAGCAGCCCGGCATTCGCGCCGCCGGCCGGCTGCTGGCTCTGCGCGCTGGCGAGGAGCGAGCGGACCACCCGGTCGTAGAAGCCGTCCGGGCGGACCTGCGTCAGCTTCTGGAGGACGCGGGCGTAGTAGAGGCCGGCACGCTGGGATGCCCGGCCCTCGCCCGGGTTACCCGCGGCGTCCGGACCGAAGCGCGGAATCGCGGCGCCGCGGAGCGCCGGCCGCGCCGGGTCGTCCCAGAGATAGACAAACGGGAGACCGGTATCCGCCCAGTACCGGGCGCTGTCCAGGTAGCGCGGCTCGCCCGTGACCTGGTAGCCGAGCAGGAAGCACTCCGCGGCCTGAGCAGCGGCATAGAGCGTCGGGATCCGGCGCCGCTCGAACGGGACGCCGGCCCCCGCGGGGATCCGGAAGCGGCCGTAGGGACGGCCGGCCGCCGGCCGGTCGATATATTCCAATGCCCGGATTCCGGCGCCCACCGCGTCGCTGTCGCCGGTATACGCGGCGTACCGGAGGATCGGAAGCACGTGCTGGGTGATCGTCCCGACCTCCACGTCCGCCGGCTTCTCCGGCAGGATGCGGAGGTCTTCCGTCAGCGTGGGGCGGTCCGAGGGAATGCCGAGCGGCCAGTTGCCCCGCGCCACCTGCGACCGGATCAGCTCCTCGACCACCTCCCGCTGGGAGGTCAGACTCCGCACCACATCGCCCGAGCGGTAGGCGATGCGCGGGTCCAGCATGGCGCTCTGCTCCAGCGTCTGCAGGGTCACATGGGAGGTGCCGCGCGTCCGGCTCACCGGGCGAGCGTGCGCCGGTCCGGCTTCCAGCCACTGGACCAGCGCGTCGTAGACCTCGTTCTCCCGGTCCAGGTCCGCTTCCCAGGGATCCACCGTGGTGGGAGCCGCGTTGGTCCGGTTCGCGTTGTACACCGCGCGGGCCGCCTGCTGCTGCCGGCTCCAATCCCGGGGCTCGTGCGGGCGGTTCTCCCGCTGCTGGCCGAACAGATCCACGGTGGGGCCGCCGTACGCCTCGTTCCACTGGCGGATGGCGGACGCGATGTTCTCCGTCTCCCGGAGCACCAGGAACTTACCGCCGAGCTCCACCTGCCGGCCGGCCGCCAGCGCGAGGGCGCCCGGCTGGCCGCCGGCCGGGGGAGGCACCGAGAGGGCGACCCCGGTGGCCGCGGCCGGCGCGTCCGGCCGGTCGGCAAACGCCGCCTGCGCGGCCGGGAAGCCGGCGCCGCCCCAATCCTGGCGCGGGTTCCACATCAGCGCGACGGTGGTGTCCTCCTGCGCCGCGCCGATCAGCGGGACCGTCACGGAGAGCGGGTCGGGCGTCTGTGGGTGCGGAGTGGCGTATCCGCCCACATTTTCGGTTACCTCGGAGAATTCCACGCCGGGGAAGAGCGCCGTGTGGCGGCCGGCGTGTCCGATCGTCAGGGCCATCGGACGGAATTGGGTCAGTGTTGCCGCGCGAGTCGCGCGGACCTTCACGTCCCAGGAAAGCCATGGCTCCCGGCCGATCCAGAGCGTCACTTCCGCGGATCCCGAGGTCGAGCCGGCGCCGCTCTCCCCGCGCAGGATCACGCGGTCCCGCTCCTTGCCGATCTCCGCCGTGCGTGCCCGAAAGGTGCCGGCGGTCTGTCCGGCCCCGCTCCCCCAGGCGAGCGCGGCGAACTCCCCGACGCTGGCCATGGGCTCCGCCCACGGCTGGGTGGGGCGGGTGGCCGGATAGAGATTGAGCCGGCCGTACGTCCCGTCGCTCCCGCGCACCAGCTCCGCCACGAGGTGCTCGTTGCGGAAGATCAGGCTGCCGTCGCGTCCGCGCTCCACGTGTGGGTGCCGGTCGCCGCGGGTGTCCAGGTGGGCATTCGGATCGGCGTACGCGTAGGCGGACGGATCGGGAGCGCTGGGCCGAGGCTGCGCGGCGACCGTCGTGGCGAGCAGCATGCCGGAGAGAAGCAGGAGCGAGGTCCGGTAGGCAGTCATGCGTGGTCTTCTGGTTGAGTGTGGGTCGGGAGAGCGCGGGCCGGGTCAGTATGGATCCTTCTTATCATCCGCCGTCCCGCCGGGCGAACCCTCCCCGCGCGGCAATGGAAGGCGAGCCCGGAAATCTCCCGTGCCCCTGCAACCAGAGACGCGGCAGCGCCCTTCCGGTCCGCCCCTGCTTCCCCCTTCCGCAGGCTGGCCGGCGACCGCCGCTCGCTTCGGCCGCGGCACTCACCAGCCGTAGCGCTCGGGACCCCATGGCCGGCGGACCAGCTCCTGTTTCACCGTCACCAGCTCGCGAGACGGAAGGTCCTCGTACAACACCACGCCGGGTCCAACGCAGGAGTAAGCGCCGACTTTCACGCCGGGCATGAGAACGGCGTTGACGCCGGTGCGGCTGTAATCGCCGAGGTAGCTGGCGTTAGCGCCGAGCCGCGGCTGCTCGGCCCGCCCGCCAATCCGGTGAACCGTGTCGCCGTCATCGAAGCGGAGGGTGCCGCAGACGGTCGCGGCGCCGATGTCCACGCACGCGCCGAGGACCCCGTACATCTCGCAGTAGTGGTAGAGGTAGGCGCGCTCCAGCAGCACACCCTCCAACTCCGCGCCATGTCCGCAGATCGCTTGCGGGCCAAGAACCGTGTCCGCCCCCAGAAGCGCGTAATCCCGCACGCGCGCGTCCCGCCCAAGCATGCAGCGCGGACCCGTGATGCTCCCGTTGGTCACCGAAGCGCCGGGGCCGAGCCAGAGATCACCCTGCACCACCACCCGCTCGCCGATCCGCGCCCCGGGCTCCAGCACGAGCCGGCCGTGAATCTCGGCGCTCTCCGCCACCTCCGCCCCTGCCGCGACGGCGCTCCCGTCCAGGCGGCGCGACAGGTCCGCGAGGAGCGCCTGCGTCGCCTCGAGGAGATGCCACGGCTTGTCCACGTCCACGAAGAGGCCCTCGGGCTCCAGCGCGCGAATGGGAAGCCCGTCTTCCGCCATCCGCGCCAGACTCTCCGCGATCTCCGCCTCCGGCGGCGGCATCCCGCCGACCGGCACGTGCGTCATCAGGCCCGGGTTCGCCCGCAGGTACGGAACCGCGGCGGGACCCAGGACATACAGGCCGCAGAGACGGTGGGAGGAATCCCGCCGGCTGTGGCCCTCGAACCGCGTCAGCAGCCCCTCCCGAAGCTCCGCCGTGATCCAGTCGTTGACGCGCTCATCGTCCAGGCGGCGCGCCATGGCGACCGCGGCCGCATCCCCCTCGCCCGCGGCCGCGACCAGGGAGCGCACGGCCTCCTCCGCCACGATCACGTCCCCGTGCGCCACCAGGAAGGGCCCCTCACCGACCTCCGTACCCAGCTTCTCCAGCGCATGGAGCACGGCGTCTGCCGTCCCCCCGGGACGCGGCTGCGCGACCCAGGTAATCCGCGCTTCCAGGCCGTGCAGCGCCGCCCGCACCGATCCCGGGTGCGGGCCGAGCACCACCGCCAGACCGGTCACCCCACCCCGGAGCAGTTGCTCGGCCAGGCGCCGGACCAGTGGCACGTTCCCCACTGGAAATGCGCACTTGTTGCGGATCTCCGCGTAGGGCCAGATTTTCCGGCCCATGCCGGCCGCCAGCAAGATCGCAATCAACCGCTACTCTCCCCGGGAGACGTTAGCCGGAGAATGGCTCCCGCTCCTACCTGCACCGGCGTCCGGAGATGGTTCGGGGGCCTGGATGGAGCGGGCCCTGGAGGCGGGCGCGAGCACCCGTGCGATCGTCCCACAGACGGGCGGATGGAAGCCCGGAGCGGTCCCGGGCCGCTTTCACGGGGAGGCGGGTGGGGGCGTCTCTTCCCGTGCCGGCCGCTCTTCGTCGGCGGCTGTCGGCTCGTGCTCCGCGCCGGCTTCCCCGCCCGGCTCACTGCGCGGGCCGCAGCCGCCGGCACACCGGCCGCCGGCCAGCACGCTGCAGCCGCGGACGAGCGGGCGCTGGACTTCTCCGGCCGGATACTCCCGCTCCCGGCCGTCTTCCAGGCCGACGATGACCGTGTCTCGGAGGACGTTGTGGCCCAGCACCTTTCCACGGCCGTCCGCCGTCTCCACGCTCCCGCCCACCACCGGCATCTGTGCCTTCGTCTCGCGGTAGAGGTCGTATTCGTAGCGGAGGCAGCACATCAGCTTGCCGCAGACGCCGCTGAACTTGGTGGGATTCAGGAAGAGGCTCTGCTCCTTCGCCATCCGCATGGAGACGGCGTCGAAGTTCACGAGCCACGTGGAGCAGCAGAGCGCCCGCCCGCAGGGGCCGATTCCGCCGAGGAGCTTGGCCGCGTCCCGCGCGCCGACCTGGTGCAACTGGATCCGCGTGCGCAGCGCGGCGGCCAGGTCCTTCACCAGTTCCCGGAAGTCGACCCGCCCCTCGGCCCCAAAGTAGATGGTGATCTGCGAGAGATCAAAGGCATACTCCGCCCGGAGGAGCTTCATCGGCAGGCTGCGGCGCTGGACCCGCTCCCGCGCGGCGGCCAGCGCGGCCACCGCCTTCTCCTCATTGGCGCGGACCTGCTCATGATCCGCCGCCGTCGCCACTCGGACCACGCGGAGGAGCGGCTCGGCGAACGTATCGTCCGGCACCTCCCGCGGCGCCTGCTTCACCCGCCCGAACTCCAGTCCCCGCGCCGCTTCCGTCACTACGCAGTCCCCGGCCTGCAGCGACAGGTCGCCGGCCGCGTAGGAAAAGATCCGCCCGGCTTGCCGGAAATTAACACCCACTACCCGAGCCATGAATAAGGCCTTCTGAAGCGCGTCCCCGCGGGGAGCGGCATACTACCGCCGGCGGCCGAAAGTAAAGACGAACCGCATGAAGTGCCCGAGCCGCAGGTACCAGGGAGCCCGCACCTCGCCCGCTTCACCGCGGTGGAGGAGCTGCTCCCGGAACTGCGCCATGGCCATGGCCCGCGCCCGCTCTTCCGACTCCTCGGGCACGGGAATGGCGTTCACCGCGCCCCGGATCAATGCGGCCGTCCCGAGCAGCTTCTCGGCCCCATCCCCCTCGCCATGCTCCGAAGAGACGGCGAGCCATGCTTCGCGCTCACGAGTCTCTTGGACGAAGGTGGACGACTTCGGTGCCATGGCTTTCCCTCTTGCGCGTCTCGTCCCGCTGGCGCTCGAGCGCGCCTTCGGTCCGAGCCGCGGCAACCGTCGACTTCAGGTGCGAGCGCATGCCGTCGAGCGCCCGGTGGAGGAGGCTCTTGATTGCCCCTTCCGAGCGGTCCATGGCATGCGCGATCTCCCGGATGGAAAGATCACCGAGGAACCGCATCGCCAGCGCCCGGCCCTGGTCCGCGGGAAGCTGGTTCATCGCCTGGCGGACCACTTCCTGAACCTCCGCCCGCTCCACAAGCTCCTGCAGCGAGGGTCCGTCCGCCGGGAGAAACTCGAGGAACGAGTCGACGTCCTCCGCGGCCTGCGCGTCCAGGGAGAGAAGCCCGCCGGAGGGCCGCTCCCGCACCGAGTCGATCACCAGGTTGCTGGCGATCTGGTGCAGCCAGGGGTAGATCGAATTCGTGCGGCGGAACTGGAAGGTGTGCAGCCGGTTCAGCGCCCGGCAGAAGGTGTTGCAGGCAATGTCGGACGCGTCTTCCGCGTGGCCCAGCCGCAGGAAGGCAAAACGGTAGATGCGTGGGTAGTAGCGGCGATGCAGCAGCTCGAAGGCGCGGAGATCCCCCGCCTTTACGCGCTCTACCAGGGCAACGTCGCTTTCTTCCAGCGGCATCTCGTCTGCTGCATCCGGCGCTGCGACCGCGGACTGCGGCGGGACGGTCTCCCGGCGCCAGCGGCCTAGCCATTTATTATATTGCCAGCCGGGTCCTCCCGCCAATCCGCCGCGGGTGAGCGGAGGTACGGCCGCGCGTTCCATGAGTGACACGATGAGATCCTCCCCGGCCGCCGGCTTGCATGAAACAGCATCTCCGCCTCGCGCACGGCCTCCAGATGGTTTGTTAACGCGGCAGCACCTGAAAGGTTTCCCTGCTCCCGAGCCATTCTCTGCCCGGAAC
>CAYQDT010000012.1:3422-14425 GCA_964416225.1 uncultured bacterium | reverse complement strand
GACGGCGGGGTTTTTTGCGTAAGCGCTCAGCACCAGTCCCGCGGCGCCCATCAGGACGGGAAGCGCCACGTGCCACCGGCGCTCGCCGGTCTTATCCGAATGCAGGCCATTGAGGACCATGAAGATTGCCGCGCAGGAGTACGGGATCATGGCGAGCAGACCCACTATTTGGTCGCTGAAGTGGTACTCCTTGAACCCCTTCACGATCTGCGGTAGCCAGAGACTGATTCCGTAAGACCCGGTAACCGTGCAGAAGTACACGGCGCAGAGCAGGGCGACCTTGGGGTCCAGCAGCGCCTTCAGCGAGGGGTGATGCCCGCGCTGCTCCCGGTGCTCCTGTTCATACCGGAGGCGGGCGATCAGCGCGTTCCGCTCTCCCGGAGTGAGCCAGTTGGCCTGCTCGGGACGGTCGGTGAGATAGAAGAGGACCACAATTCCGAGCAGTGTGGCCGGTATCCCTTCCAGGACAAAGAGCCACTGCCAGCCGGAGAGGCCCGCGAGCCCCTGCAGCCGTAGAAGCTGCGTGGAGACCGGCCCACCCACCACATTCGACAGTGCGGTGGCGGTCATGAAGAAGGCGATGGCCCGCGCGCGCTCCGTGGCCGGAAACCAGTACGTCAGGTAGAGGATCATCCCGGGGAAGAAGCCGGCCTCACCCACGCCGAGGAGGAACCGCATTCCGTTGAAGGAGAGGGCCGAGTTGACGAAGGCCATCGCTGCCGCCAGCACTCCCCACAAGATCATAATGCGGGCAATCCAGATGCGCGCCCCCACGCGCTCCATCACCAGATTGCTGGGGATCTCGAACAGAAAGTAGCCCAGGAAGAAGATGCCGGCCCCCACGCCGTACACCTCGTCCGAGAAATGGAGGTCCTGCTTCATCTGCAGCGCCGCGAAGCTGACGTTCACCCGGTCCAGGTACGCGACGATGTAAAGCAGGAACAAAAAGGGAATCACCCGCCACGTAACCTTGGCCAGGGCCGATTTCAGCAGCGCCGGATCTTGAAGACTACTCTCGCTCAATGGGCTCACCCAGTACCATCTACGGCACGCACCAGTGCGGCCGAACTCTTAAGTTGCGCCGGCTTCCCGGCGGATGCGTGAAAAGAGCCGGCTGGGAGCGTCCCCAACCGGCTCCGTGCGTTTACGAGCTACAGACCCCAGCCGCTGCGGAATTCCGGCTTGATGATGTGGGCCACTTCCGGCGCGTTCCGGGCGCGCAGGTGATGCGCGTCCCACTCCACCTTCTTGCCGGCCGCCCAGACGGCCAGGTTGCCGAGCAGCACGGTCTCCGTGAGCGGCACCGCATAATCCGGGAAGTTGGACCGTGCCGGCGCACCACCGCGAACGGCCCGGGCAAACTCCTCGAAGTGACCGGGCGAGTGCTCGAACTCAACCGGACCCGCTTCAACCCCCATCAGGCGGCCGTTGTCGCCGTAGTCGCCGGAGGTGTACATCTTGCCCTTCTCGCCGATCACCAGTGAGCCGCTGTCCGACGGCTTGGTGATGCCTTCCAGGATGTCCGCGGAGGGCATCTTCCCGCCGTCGTACCAGAACATCGTTACTGCGGGGCGATGCTCCGTCGCGGCGAACTCGTACCGGATCTGGGACCATTTCGGGTAGCTGTCCCGGTTGTTCGGCGCCGTCTCCGCCTGGACGGAGATGGGGTCACGAAGGTCCAGCCCCATGAACGGCATGTTCATCGTGTGGCAGGCCATATCGCCGAGCGCGCCGGTGCCGAAGTCCCAGAAGCCGCGCCACTTGAAGGGGTGGTACTCCGCCGCATAGGGGCGGACCGGGGCGGGCCCCAGCCACTGATCCCAGTGGACCTCCGCCGGCGGATCGCTCGGGGCGGGCCGCTCGATGCCCTGCGGCCAGATCGGGCGGTTCGTCCAGACGTGGACTTCCTTCACGGCGCCCAGCGCGCCGGAGCGGAGGATGGCGGCCGACCGGCGCAGGCCGTCCGTGGCCGTTCCCTGGTTGCCCATCTGGGTGGCGACCTTCTTATCGCGGGCCACGCGACCCATCTCCCGCGCTTCCCACAGGCTGTGCGTGAGCGGCTTCTGGCAGAAGGCGTGCTTGCCCATCTTCATCGCCATCAACGCCGCCGCCGCATGGCAGTGGTCCGGGGTGCTGACGGTCACCGCGTCGATGCTGCCGCCCATCTCCTCCAGCATCTTCCGGAAATCGGTGTACTTCTTCGCGCTCGGATAGCGCATGGCGGCCTTGTTCAGAGTCCGCTCGTCAATGTCGCAGATGGCGACGATGTTTCCGAAGCGGGAGGCGTCGTGCGTGTCGCTTTCACCCTTGCCGCCCACGCCGATGCAGGCGAACCCGATCTTGTCGTTTGCGGACTGGTTCTGCACGGCCAGCGCGCGGTCCGCCACCAGGAGCCCGGCGCCGGTCATCACGGCGCCCTTCAGGAAATCTCGTCGGCTGCGTTGCCAGCTCATCGATACGCTCCTCTGGTCCCGAGTCAGCACCGCCCACGGGCGTGTTCATCCACCCGGCGTGCTGCTGCTGCTCCCTATTTCCGCGCGCTCCGGGAAGTTCCTGCCTTCGACCGCCTGCGTCACATTCTCTCCATCTTGCCCGCTCTCCCCGCCGTGGCCGCTGGGGCGCCCGCGGCCGTGCGGACGCGCCTCCCCCGGGCCGCGGCGCTCCATGCTCCCGAAGCGGCGCACCTCCGGCCACCCCACGCCGACCAGCGCGACCACGAGTAGCGTTCCCGCCCCGCCGATCACCACCGAGGCGACCGGTCCCACCAGCCGCGCAACAACTCCGGACTCGAAGCCGCCGAGCTGGTTGGAGGAGCTGATGAAGACGTTGTTCACGGCGGAGACGCGGCCGAGCATTGCGTCGGGGGTGAGCATCTGGACCAGCGTGCTTCGAACCACCACGCTGATGTTGTCCAGCGCCCCGGTGAAGAAGAGCATCAGGAACGAGAGCGGAAACGACCGAGAGATCCCAAAAACAATCGTGGCGGCGCCGAACCCCGCCACGGCCCACAGCATGGCCCACCCGGGTCGCCGGAGCGGCGGGAGATGGGTCAGGGCAACCGCCATGCAGAGCGCGCCCGCGGAGGGCGCGGCTTCCAGCCAGCCGAGTCCCTGCGGCCCCACCCGAAGCACGTCCTGGGCGTAAATCGGAAGGAGGGTCACCGCGCCTCCCAGCAGCACCGCGAAGAGATCGAGCGTGATCGTCGCCAGGATGATGCGTGTCTGCCAGACGAAGCGGAGCCCCGCGGTGAGGCTCTCGAGCGTCACCGGCACCGGACGGGTGCGCGGAGCGGCGAAGCGGGTCCGGGCCGCCGCCACCATCAGCAGCCCCGCCACCCCGCAGAGGGCGTCCATCAGGTACGCGGGCACCGCTCCGAAGCCGGCGGCGATGACGAGGCCGCCGAGCGCGGGCCCGACCATCGAGGAGACCTGGAAGGCGCTGGTGCTCCACTTGATGGCGCTTTCGTGCTGGTCCGGAGGCACGAGTTGGGGCAGCATCGCGGCGCGGGCCGGACCGCTGAAGCCCTGGGCAAGCGCCGCCACCAGGAGGCAGAGATAGACCAGGGAGAGCGGACCGTGGGCCGCGGAGACCGCGGCGAGCGCGAGCGAACAGAGGATCGCAATCCCCTGCGAAACCTGGACGATCTGCTTCCGGCCGAGCCGATCGGCGGCGTGACCCGCAGGTATGGCAAGCAGGAGCACGGGGAGGAACTGCACCAGGCCCACGTACGCCAGCGCCATCGCGTCGTGGGTCCGCGCGTACAGCTCCCAGCCGATGGCCACGCTGGTGATCCGCTGACCGATGACGACGATGTTCCGCGCCAGCGTGTAGCGGGCGTAATCCGCGTTCCGCACCACCGCGTAGGGATGGTCGCGGTCGCGCGGCGGCGCGCCGCCCCCCGCCACCCGGTCCGGTTGCCGCTCCCCGTCCTGCCCCTGCACCCGGTGTCCTCTCCCGCGGCCTACTGCTCGCCGCGACCCTTCACTGTATCATTCGGGGGCCGCTTCGGGGGCGGCGCCGCCTGTCCCGCGGCACGCGCGGAGGGCAAGGACCAGACCGCCTCGCCCGAAAGCCCGGATCCCTTCCGGGGAAGCCTCGCCGGGCATTCCGGCACGGGTGCGTTCCGCGTTCACCGGACGGCTCCCCGGCCTCACCGGCCGGCCAGGCCGCTCAGCGCGATGCTCCGGGTGATGTGCTTCTGGAACAGCAGGAAGGCCACCACTACGGGGATTGCCGCCAGCACGGCCGCGGCCATCATCGGACCGTATTCCGTGTTGTAGCGGCCCTGGAAGATCGTGATGCCGATCGGAAGCGTCCGCATCTCCAGGCTATTCGTGAAGATGAGCGGCCCCTCGAAAGCGTTCCACGTACCCATGAACGTGAAGATGCCCAGCGTGGCGAGCGGGGCACGGGAAAGCGGTAAGACCACGTGCTGGAAGACGCGCCAGGCCCCGCAGCCATCCAGGCGCGCGGCCTCCTGCAGCTCCGCGGGGATAGTGAGGAAGAACTGGCGGAGCAGGAAGACCCCAAAGACATTCGCGCCCGCCGGCACGATCAGGGCCGCGTAGGTGTCAAACCAGCCGAGACTCCGGATCAGGAGGTAAGTCGGGATGAGCAGCACCTGGCCCGGCACCAGCATCGTGATCACCAGGAGTGCAAAGAGCGTGTCCCGTCCCCTCCAGCGCAGGCACGCGTATGTGTACCCCGCCAGGGAGTCGACGGTCAGCACCAAGCCGGTGGCGGCCAGCGCGGCGAAGACGCTGTTCGCGGTCCACCGCCAGACGGGAAACTCTTCCGTCTTGGCAAGAACCGCGGCGAAGTTCTCCGTGGTCGGCGGCCGGGGGAGCCACCGGAGCGCGCCGAGGCCGCTGATGATATCTTCCGGGCTCTTCAGCGCGGTGGAGAGCATCCAGAGAAGCGGCGCCATGAAGAGCAGCGCCGCCGCAAAGAGCAGGCCGTGCAGCAATAGCTGGGAGAGCGCGAGGCGCGGCACCATGCGGCGCGGCATCATTCGTTCCAGCCTCCCCACGCTGCGCTGCTGCGGAACAGGTAGAACTGGACCGCGGTGAACAGGACTGCCAGCGCAAACAAGAGGTAGGCTACCGCCGTCCCGTAACCCAGCTCATGCTGATTGAAGCCCTGCAGGTACATGTAGAGCGCCAGCGTCAGTCCGGAGCGGGCCGGTCCGGAGCCGGGTGCAAAAAGGACGTAGCTCTGCCCGAAGACCTGGAACGAGCCGAGCACCGAGAACACGAGGCAGAAGAGCGTGGTCGGCCGCAGCAGGGGCCAGGTGACGCTCCAGAACCGCTGGAGCGCGTTCGCGCCGTCGAGGGTCGCGGCTTCATAATAGTCCGCCGGGATCTGCAGGATGCCCGCCAGGTAGAGCAGCATGTTTCCGCCGGCACTCCACCAGATGGTCATCAGCGCGATGGCGGGCATGACCAGCTCTGGGCTGGCCAGCCACGGGATAGGCGTGAAGGGAGGGAGGGGTGCGCCCCATGCTCGGAGCGCCCGTACCGCCGCGCCCAGGTAAAGGTTCAGCAGCCCGATCTCCGTGTTGTACAGCCACTGCCAGAGGACCGCCACCACCGCGATGGAGATCACCACGGGCACGTACACCGCGACCTTGTACCCGGTGGCAAAGCGGCGGACGGACGCCAGCCCGAGTGCCAGCAGCAGTGACACGAGGTTTCCCGCCGGCACCACCAGCAGCACGAAATAGGCGGTATTGCGCAGCGCCAGCCAGAAGATGTCATCCTCCAGCGCCGCCCGGTAATTGGCCAGCCCGACGAACGGGTGCGTCGGCGCAAGTACGTGCCAGCGGTGAAGCGAGAGGTAGAACCCGTAGGCGGCCGGAATCAAGATGAAGAGGATGAACAGGAGCAACTGCGGCGCGGCGAACAACAGCCCCGTGACTGTGCCGTTCCGCCTCTGCTGCGCCCGGCGCTTGATGCTCCATGCGTGCGTCATGGCCGGCGGAGCACCTGCTCGATGCGCCGGCTGGCTTCCGCCATCGCGGCTTCCGGTGTCTGCCGGTCCAGGAGCACCGCCTCCACCGCGGAATCGGTGAACTGGAACAGCGCGTCGACCCGCGGAGTGGGCGGATCGTACCGCACGTACGGCAGCTCGCGCGCAAACTCCGCCTGCACCGGCAGCGCTTCGAAGCGCGGGCTTTCCAGGATCCCGATCCGCGCCGGAACCTGACCTCCCTCCGCCCACACGATGCTGTGATCCGAGAGGAAGCGCATGAGCCTCCAGGCCGGCTCCACATGCCGCGGGTCGATGTGGACCGGCTGGCAGAGGAGATGGGATCCGCCCCATGCGGCCGGCCGCGGTCCGAAGTGCGGGACCGGCGCGCCGATGAAGTGAAACCGCGTTTGCTCCTGCAGCGACGCGAGCTGGTAGATCCCCTCCATCGCCATGGCGACCTTTCCCTGCCGGAAAGCCAGCCAGGCATCCACGCCTTCCGGCTTCGGCGCCACCTGATACCGATCGATCAAGTCATGCATCTGGCGCAGCGCCGCATAACTCGGCTCGCTCTGGAGCGCGCAGTGCTGCCCATCCGGCGTGAGGAGCGTCCCGCCCCACTGATAGAGGAAGGTCAGCCAGTTGGAGCGCTGCCACGTGAAGACGAACCCCCACTGGTCGGGCCGGCCGTCGCCGTCCAGGTCGCGCGTGAGCCGCCGGGCGTCGCGGATGAAGTCGTCCCAGGTGGCCGGCGGCTGTGGCTCTCCGCGCCCGTCCACAATGCCGGCTGCTCGGAAAAGGTCCGCGTTGCAATAGAGACCGAGCGGGTGGACATCCAGCGGCAGGGCATACTGACGTCCGCCGAAGGAGCTTGCGGCCCACGGCGCCGGCGCGAAATCCGCTTTCCCCAACGGGGGCCGGGCGGTGGCGATTTCGCGCTCAAGCGGACGCAGAGTGCCGTAGGCGGCAAACTCCGCCAGACGTCCGGCGGCCAGCACGCAGACGTCCGGCGCGCCGCCGTAGGCCAGGGCCAGCGTCAGCTTGTCGTAATAGGTGCCCCACGGGATGATCTGCATCCGGACATCGACATCCGGATTCGCGGCGCGGAAATCCCGGACCATCCGCTCCATGGTCTTTCCGTCCGGACCGGTGAACCCATTCCAGAACGCGAGGGTCACCCGGTCCGGTCGCACACCGCCGGGAGAGGAGTGCAGCAGCGAGCATCCGGAGCAACAGAGCGCCAGCCCCGCGAACAGCAAGCGGAGCAGCAGCGATCGGGTATGCGAAAGGGGTCCGTGCATCGAAGTGCCGGAAAGGGATGCGTTGGGTTCACGGCAGAGTACGCCTGGCTGCTCTCCAGGGGAATGTATCCACCTTAACCAGGCCGGGAAACACCTTCACGTGGAGATCGCGAAAGCCGCGGCGGAGGTGGCGGCCGTCAGGTGGAGAAAAGGAAGCCTGGGAAGCTGGAGAAAACACCGGCGCCCTGCGCCCGGGCGCGCAGCCGGATGCCCGGCGCAGCGGTACCCGGCCGCGCTCGCACCAACCCGGCGCCTTGCGGCTTCTATTCGTTCCCACTGCCCCCGGTTCCAACCGCTCTTCCAGTATTCAGTCGCTCGCACTCCGCGGCGCCGGCCAAGGGTCCCTTTCATGAGCACCTCTCCGCTGTCCCGACGTTCCCTTCTCCGTACCGGCGCACTCGCCGCGCTCGCCGCGCCGGTGGCCCCGATCGCCGCCCGGGCGCAGGGCGCCGGTGCCGCCGACCGTCCAGACCCATGGCACGGGCTGAAGATTGGCGTCGCCTCGTATACTCTTCGCAAGCTCCCCGTGGATGCGGCGGTGAAGGCGATCCAGCGGGTGGGACTGCACTACGTCTCCATCAAGGACAGCCACCTGCCGCTCAAGAGCACCCCGGAAGAGCGGCGCTCCGTGGTCCAGAAGTTTCGCGACGGCGGAATCACGCCCTTGAGCTGCGGGGTCATCTATCTCCCGAGTGACGAGCCGGGGATGCGGGCGGCGTTCGACTACACGCGAGACTGCGGCATTCCCACGATGGTGTGCAGCCTGGACCCCGCCGCACTGCCCCTGGCTGAGAAGCTGGTGAAGGAGTACGACATCCGGCTCGCAATCCACAACCATGGGCCGGGCGACCGCCGCTTCGAAACGCCGGAGATCGTGTGGAACGCGGTGAGCCCGTTCGATCGGCGCATCGGCCTCTGCATCGACATCGGCCACACCGCCCGCGCCGGGGTGGATCCGGCCGACGCGATCCGCAAGTATCACGAGCGGCTGTACGACCTGCACCTGAAAGATGTCACCAGCAGAACGGCCAAGGGAGCGCCCGTCGAAGGGGGGCGCGGGGTGATGGACCTCCGCGCCGTGATGGAGGCACTGGTGGCGGTCCGTTTCGCGCACCAGGCCGAATTCGAATACGAGAAGGATGCGGACGACCCGCTGCCGGGCCTCGCCGAGACCGTTGGCTATACGAAGGGATTGCTGATGGGAATCCGCGGGTCTGCCGGGTAGACCACCGGTGGGTCCCGGGAACAGCCGTGCGGCTGGGAGCACTGCGGGGGCGCTCCCAGCCGCCGTCCTTCGACCGGGCAGGCGTCCGGGCCGTTATCCCGGCTTCACGCCCGGCAGAACCCCGCAGTGGACCAGCGTCGGAATCACGGTTCCCGGCGTGAGACCCTCGGCAGCCAGCCATGCTCCGTATTCCGCGGCACTGTATGCGCGCCCTTCCGTCATGGTGAAGAGGGCGGCTGAGTAGAGCGCCACGGGCAGCGGCCCGTCCAGCGCGTCGTTCAGAAACACGTCGTGGATGAGCAGCCGGCCGCCTGCCGGAAGCGCCGCCGCGCAGCGCCGGATCAGCGCGCGGCACTCCGGAACGTCCCAATCGTGCAGGACGTTGGAGAGCAGTACGACGTCCGCTTCCGCGGGCACGGGATCCGTGAACATATCGCCGGGACGGCACTCCATCCGGTCGGCCACCCCGAGCTCCTCACCCATCTCCAGGGCCACCTTGAGGACCTCGGGACGGTCCCACACGATGGCGCGGAGGCCCGGGTGGCGCCGGAGCAGCGCGATGCTGTAGATCCCGCTCCCGCCGCCCGCATCCAGCACCACCTGCGCACCCGGCAGCGGCACCCGCTCCGCGAGCACGGGCGCGACGTTGCGGGCCCGGCCCGCCAGCGACAGCGTCAACTCGCGCGCGGAGCGCTCCTGCTCCATCGGCGATTCGACCCCCTCCCGGAAGAGGAAGGCCGCTCCCGGACCGTCCGGATCGGCGCCGGCGGGCCGGTTCGTGCGGAGGCGCTCGACGATCGCCCGGACCCCGGGGCTGCTCGCGGCAAGGCCGATGTAATCCCGGATGTCGAAGGCGCCGCCCGTCACCAGGTGCTCATGCGCGAGCGCCGTCAGCTCAAGCCGGCCCTGCGCGTCGACGGCCAGGAGACCCATCGCCCGCAGCACGGTGGTCAGCACCAGCATGGGCCGGGACGCGAGCTCCAGCCGGGACTGCAGCTCGCTGGGGGGCAGCGGCGCCTGCGCGAGCAGGTCGAAAAGCCGGAGGTGGGAGACCGCCGCCGTGAGCAGCTCGGTGGCGTAGTTGCCGCGGAAGGCGTCGAAGATGGCGGTGGGATCGGTCGCTGGAAGTGGAAGCGGATGAGTGGGCATGATCTCAAAAATCGAAGACGAGGAGGTGATCCGGCTGGCGGCGGGCGCCGGAGCCTGCCGCACCGGCTCCGCGTGAACCGCGCAGCGAGGAACCGGGAGATCGCTCGCGTAGCACCAGCTCACACCCCGCACCAGAGCGGATTCGGGCAGGCCGATCCGGAACGACCGAGCGGGTCTCCGGGCGCTCGAGGCCGGACGAGGCCGCGCCCAGCTCCACGCCCCGGTCCGCGACCCGGAGTCGGTCCTGGTCGGGCCTGCCGGGCGGGGCGGTCGCTCGCCGGCACGCGGCGCCGCTTCTCCGAGCCGGCCGCCCCCGCGGAGAGGGCTCGAACGGATGACGCCGGTGGCGGATCCCAACCGGCACCTCGTGTTCGCGAAGAGAGCGCCACGGACGCCGGGCGGAGTCCGGGCTGGCGCGGCAGGGGCGCCGTCCGGTAGGACAGCCCTGCCGCAGCCGGCTCGCAAGCGCCGGGTCAGTACCCGGCCTGTTTATCAACGATGTTGACCAGGGTCTCCTGCGTCCCGAACCGGCGCAGGTTCTCCTTGAACAGGTTGTGCAGCCGCTGGTGAAGGGCCACGGACTGGTTCGAGCAGTGCGGCGTGAGGACCACGTTCTGCTTCCAGAGCGGATGGCCCTTCGGCAGCGGCTCCGGATCGGTGACGTCCAGCCCCGCTCCGGCCAGCTTTTTGCTCTCCAGCGCGCGGACCAGCGCTTCCGTGTCCACCACCCCGCCGCGCGACATGTTCAGCAGGATGGCGCCCTTCTTCATCATCCCGAACTCCCGCTCGCCGACCATCTTTCGCGTCTTGGGCGTGAGCGGCACGGAGCTGACCAGCACGTCGGCGCGCGGCAGGAAGCGGTGAAAACCTTCCGGTCCGTCCAGCTCGTCGACATACGCCGGCTTTGCCGCGACTTTGGCGTCCGTGGCCAGGACGTTCATCCCGAACGCCTTGGCGCGCCGGGCGATGTTCGACCCGATTCCGCCCAGCCCGATGATCTGCATGGTCTTATCCTGCAGTTCGTCCATCACCGCCAGGGGCGCCTGGGGCGGCCGTCCCCACTCTTCCCGCTGCTGGAGCTGCATGAAGTACGGAAAGCTCCGCGTGAAGCAGAGCAGGAAGCCCATCGCGTGATCCGCGATCTCCGGGCCGAACATCTTCTGCATGTTCGTGAGGGTGATGTTGCTGTTCACCAGCTCCGGAATCGTGACGTAATTCTCCACGCCCGCACTTCCCGTCTGCACCCAGCGCAGCTTCTTGCCGGCACGGATGATATCGCGGGTGACAAAGCCGTAGATGCCATCGGCATCGCCCACCTTCGCCAGCGCTTCTTCGGCATTCCGGCACACCACCAGCTCCAC
>CAYQDT010000012.1:0-3412 GCA_964416225.1 uncultured bacterium | reverse complement strand
GGCGGGCATGGGCGGAACAATCACTTTCAGACGGTGCTGAGCACGGGCTTCTGGGGCCGCCGTGAGCGCGGCGGCGGCGCCCGCGCCGGCGAGGAAGGTGCGTCGATCCATCGAAATCTCCTCTCCGCGAGCGGGGGTCGCCGCGGGTCACAAAGGGTGTTTCTCTCCTGTTCCGGGCCGAGGCGGGCCTCCCCTGCTCCGTCCCAAAACCGCTAAACTCGGATTTTCCATCACTGCGCCACTGAGACCCCGAGCGGAGAGGGAGTGGCAGCGATCACGGGGGATGGAGCGCCGGGAGGTCCGGGCTCGTTGCCGCGTGCGGCGTGGATTAAGATTAGATCAGACTCGGCACCAAGGATCGAACATGGACCCCGCTCACGACCATCCCTCCAGCACCGGAAAGCGCCTCGCCTCACGCCCCCTTTTCTGGGCCGCGCTGGTCCTGTGTCTGCTCGTCTACGTGACGGCCGCGCTGCCGATCGCGGCCACGAAGGCGGTCATCTCACCGGACTGCGGCGCGCGGCTCCTGCAGGTGCAGGCGCTCCACGAGCACTGGCCGCAGTGGTGGATTCCGTATCCCGCGCGGGCCCTCGATCCGCTCCACCAGAACAGCCCGCTGGGCTTCTACGAGTTCGTCCACGGCGGGAAGACCTACACCTTTTACTCCTTCACGTTTGCGCTCCTCTCGGCGGTTCTCTCGGGAGCGCTCGGTTACTTCGGGCTGCTGGTTCTGCCGATGCTCTCCGGGATCGTCACCGGGGTGCTCGCCTACGCCCTGGCCGTCCGGGTCCGGCTGCGGCATCCGGTCGTCCCGATGCTCCTCGTGACGCTCCTCTCGCCGCTTCTCCTATACGGCGTGGTGTTCTGGGACACCGCGGTAACCACCGCCGTCGCGACCGCGTGCTTCTACATGGCGCTCCGCGCCGCCGAGACCGGCCGGACGGCGCTCTGGCTGGTGGTCGGACTGCTCCTGGGAGCCGGGCTCTGGGTCCACGAGATCGTCGTCGGCTGCGTTCCGGCACTGGCCGTGGGCGCAATCTGGCTGTACCGCCGCAAGTGCCTCGCGCCCATCGCGCTGCTCGTGCTGGGGATCGCGGCGCTGACCGTACCGCTCGCGATCATCAATCACGCGGTCTATGGAACGTACGCCGGGCCGCACCTCCAGAACAACCGGCTGGGGACTCCGTCGGAGGCCGCCCGCCTGCTCCTCAACCCCACGCTCTGGGGGCCGGCCGCCTATTACACGCTGTTCGGCTGGGGCGACTCCAACCCGGCGTATAGCTGGCAGCTTCACGACTGGCTCCAGTTCCGCCCGCAGACGCAGCTGGAGTTTCAAAGCTCCGCGCTGATGTCCGTTCCGGTGGTGCTCTGGCTGGTGATGGCGCTCACCGGGGCCTGGCGGCGCCCAAAGATGTGGGCGGTCGCGCTGCTGTTTTTCCTGGGAATCATCGCGGACGGCGTCTGGGTCATGACTCACCGGGATCTGGCGCACAGTCTTTTTTACGTCTGCCCGTTCCTGGCGCTCGCGTTCGCGGCGCGGCTGCCCCGTACCGGCCAGGCCGCACCGGACGGCCCGTCCGCGCCACCGGAAAGCCGCCGCTGGTGGGTCTTTCTTGCGCTCGCGGCGGCGGTCTTCAGCCTGGTGGAGCTTCTACTGCCAACCCTGGGGGGTACGGAATGGGGCGCGCGGAATCTGCTCATTCCCGTGCCCATCCTGGTCCTGTTCGCCTGCCTCACCCTGGAGGGTTGGAGCGCCGATTGGAAGGCGCGGCGAGGGGCGGCCGGCAGTCCGGCTCCCTCGGCGATGCTACTCGGAGGCGCCGGAGCGCTCCTCGGCCTCACCGTTCTCCTGCAGGTGAACGGCTACTCCCGGTTTCTGAGCATGCACCGGTGGAACCAGCAGCTCACCCGGGATCTGCTGGCCACCGCCGAGCGGGTGGTCATCACCACCTCCTGGTGGGCGCCGTTGAATGCGGCGCCGGCCTATCCGCACAAGCAGTTCCTGTACGCCGGCGACCCGGAGCACCCCGCCACGCCCCTCTTCCTCCGGATGCGGATGGCGAACATCCCCAGCTATCTGCTCCTGGGCGAGTCGCCAAAGTACCTCAGCGACTTTTCCGGGCCCCTCGGCTACTCCGCAGACCCCGCGTCGGTCCGGCCGACCGCCTACGGCCTCTGGCTCTGCCGGTACACCCTGCATCCCGGAGCGGAGCCCGGGTCTCCCGCCCCGGAGCCTTCCGGCGGCGCGATTCCGCCTGCCCTCCAGCTACCCCGCCGGGCGCGGTAGGGGACGGTCCTGCGAACATCCCCACGGCGGAGCGCCGCGCGGCGGGATGCTCCTGCGGCGCGGCGCTCCGCCCCCTGCGAACGAAACTCCCTACTGCTGGTCGTACTCTTTCAGTTCGCGCACCCAGACGTTGCGGAAGCGGACCGGGTTGCCGTGGTCCTGGAAGGCGAGAGGCCCCTTTTCACCGTGCGCCGTGTAGTGGGTCAACTGCCGGTACATCATCGGACCGAGGAGCGCGGTGTGGTTGTGAACCACCACGCCGTTGTGGAGCACCGTGGCGTACGCCGGTGTTTTCACGGAGCCGTCCGCGTTGAAGCGGGGCGCGTTCCAGATGATGTCGTACGTCTGCCACTCCCCCGGACGGCGGCTGGCGTTCACCAGCGGCGGGTACTGGCCGTAAATGGCCGCCGCCGAGCCGTCCGCATAGGTCGGGTTGTCCCAGCTATCCAGCACCTGGATCTCGTAGCGGCCCATCAGGAAGACCCCGCTGTTGCCCCGGCCCTGACTGCTGCCCATGGGCGGCGTCGGCGCGTACCACTCCACGTGGACCTGGCAGTCGCCGAACTCCGGCTTGCTGTAGATATAGCCGACACCCGGCGCGGTCACCATCGCGCCGTTTTCCAGCTTCCACCGGGACGGGTTCCCCTTCTCGTCCCGCCAGTTGGAGAGGTCCTTCCCATCGAAGAGCACCACGGCGTCAGAGGGCGGACGCCCCGGGCTCTCCTGCGTGCTCGCTGTCCCCGGGTCGATCTTCTTCGGCCAGGGTCGGTCTGGATCGTGAACGTGCCACTTACCGCCCGGAAGCAGGGGCGTATCCCTATAGCCGTCGCGGTGCTGTTGGGCCCATGCCCCGAGGGTCACTCCAAGACCAAGGACGGACACGATGAGCGTCGCGGAGAAGCGCGCGCCGCCCGGTCGCCGGGAGCCGGCGGGCGTGGTGTGCATCTGTTTCACCGAGTGAAGCTCCTGCAGAAAAGGGACCGCGCCGGAGGTGGAGCGGCGCATGATCGTTGCGGCGCGGCGGACGCATCTCCTTCGCCCGTGTCGGTCGGCGCGGCTGCCGCCTCCATGGTCCCCGCACGGGGGAGACGGCAGGCCGGCGGCCCCCGTCAGGCAAGACGCGTC
>CAYQDT010000011.1:0-14523 GCA_964416225.1 uncultured bacterium | reverse complement strand
TGGAAATGCGGCGTGCGCCTTCCGTTCAAGCCTCGCGCCGAGGAGGCGTTGAAGGTATATGCCGCATCGAGCGCGGCCGAGGTAAAGCAGGCCGCGACGGATCTGGCAAGTGACCGGTTCATTGCCTACAGCACCTGGAGGTGGGCCGACCTCCACGGCAAGACGGGGGACAAGCCGGTCTATCGCTACCTCTTCACCCAACCTCGCCCCGGTCAGTCCGGCGCGTTCCATTCCGTGGAGATCGAGTACGCGCTCGGCAATCTCGGCCGGAACAGCGTGTATGCATGGACCGAGGACGACCGGCGCATTTCTACCGTGATGCAGGGGTTCTTCGCCAACTTCATCAAGACGGGTGATCCGAACGGCGCGGAGCTCCCCGCCTGGCGGCCCGCCAACAGCGGCAGCGGCGTGCATGTGATGCACATCGGTGTCCATTCCCGCGCGGAGCCGGAGCAGCACCGGGAGCGATATCAGTTTCTCGAATCCGTTTACGCGGGCCGGCATTGATTACGCCGTACCGCTCCGCGTCCGCCTCCGGGCAGCCCCGTGTAGCCCGGACAGCCGGCGCCGTACCACCGCCTCGAGCGGCTGGACGGATGTGGGGAGTGCGGCCGTCCGGCCGTGCCAGCTGAACCGCCGAGCGTTCCCTCGCCCGCCCTCAAGGTCCGCGAGCACCCTCTGAATGAGCAACCGTTGGGTTGCCCCTTGAAGCCTCACGTGATAATATGCAACCTGGAGGTTACCCATGAGCGTTGAACCAGTCGAATGCACGGATCGTATCGAGAAAGCCATCGTGCTGCGCGCATCCCGGAGCCGCGTCTGGCGCGCGTTGACCGACTCCGGCGAGTTCGGAGCGTGGTTCGGGGCGAGATTTGACGGACCGTTCTTACCGGGAGCGACCGTTAGCGGGTCGATCGTGCCGACCACCGTCAATCCGACGGTGGCCGAAATGCAGAAGCAGTACGAGGGCACGTCGTTCGAGGTGGTGATCGACCGGGTCGAGCCCGAGCGACTGTTCTCCTTCCGCTGGCACCCGTTCGGCGTCGACTCCGACGCCGACCTCGCGAACGAGCCGATGACGCTTGTTGCGTTCACACTGGAGGACGTGACGGAGGGCGTTCGCCTGACGGTGACAGAATCCGGCTTCGATCAGATCCCGATCGAGCGACGGGCCAGGGCCTTCTCCGCGAACGAGGGAGGTTGGGAGATGGTCGTTACGATGATCGAGGAGCACCTTGGCCGGGCCGCGCACGGAGGGTAGCGCTCCGGCAATCGGCGCGCCGGACAGCTCCGCCCGCCTGTTTGCCGCCCTGGGTGACGAGACGCGGCTGCGTCTCGTCACTCGCCTCTGTGAAGAGGGGCCGCTCTCCATTACCGCCCTGACGGATGGCTTCGCCATCACGCGTCAGGCCGTCGCCAAGCACCTGCGGGTGATGGAAGCGGTGGGACTGGTGCGCGCTTCCCGGCGTGGCCGGGAGCGAGTCGTCCAGTTGACGCCGGAGGGACTGGACGAGGCACGCCGCTGCCTGGATCGCATCTCGGAGCAGTGGAGTGGGGCGCTTGATCGCCTGCGCAGCTTCGTCGAGGAGTGAGGGCGGGCCCGGAAACCCACAACGAGAGCGCCCCTCTCCAGAGATCGGGCAGGCGCGGTGCCGAAGGCATTGACGGCGCCGCGCCCGCGTCCGGCACGAGCGGGCCTCGTTGCCGGGCGCGGCGGGCAGCCAACCGCCCCGTTTCGGCCGAACGGCCGCGGCAGGGTCCCAGAGGGGGCCGCCGGGGCGTCCAGCAGTCCGGATCAATCTAGACAAAGGCGGTCACGCGGCAAGCGTCGAACCTGGAGTGCGGTGGAGGACAGCGTGCGTCCGAGGATCTCCCCACCTGAGGTTAAGAGCAATGATGCGCTACGGTCGAACTCTCTTTCTACTCCTGGTTGGCCTCTACGGGATCACCCAGGGCCTGATTAGCCCGGCTCGGGCTCTGGCGCAGCGAGAACTGAAGTTTTCGTGCGTCTCCCACTATTTCCCCGCGCAGCTGGACAACCAGCCGTTCGGTCCGGTGCACGGCGGCGCGGCCGTCGATCGCGCCGGAAATGTCTATGTCAGCACGGATACTCCGCGGGGCATCCTGGTCTTCCGGCCGGACGGCAGCTTCCTCCGGAACTTCGGTCCCGGGCAGATCCACGGCCTCTTCCTACGGCGGGAGGCGGACGGCGAGTATCTCTACGCGGCGCGGCCGAGCTTCCACGAGGTCGTGAAGATCAAGACCGACGGGACGGTCGCGTGGACGATGGGCTACCCGGAGGCCTCCGGCATCTACACGAAGGCTGAGGAGTTCAACCCGACCAACATGGTTGCCCTTCCGGACGGCACGATCTTCGTGGCGGACGGCTACGGGAAAAACTACATCCACAAGTTCGACCGGGACCGCAAATATGTGAAGTCGTTCGGCGGTCCGGGCGCGGTGCCCGCGGAAGAGGGGAAGTTCAACCGTTGTCACGGACTCGCGGTAGACACGCGCGGTCCGAAGCCGCTGCTCATTGTGTGCAATCGCGAGAGCGGGCGCGTGGAGCAGTGGGACACGGATGGGAATCTGGTGAAGGTGCTGCAGCGCAACCTGCGGATGCCGGCCGCGGCGATCGTCTCCGGAGACAACGTGGCGATCGCGGAATTGCAGGGCCGCGTGACCGTGCTGGGGAAGGACAATAGCATCGTCGCGCAGTTGGGGGATAACCCGATGGCGAACCAGCGCGCCAACTTCGGCCTGGACCCGTCGCAGTGGACGGAGGGGATCTGCAATTCGCCCCATGGGATCGCTTTCGACCGGTCCGGAAACGTGATCGTCTCCGAATGGAGCAAGTTCGGCAGAATTCTGAAGTTCGCGGTCGCCCGGTGACACTGCACCGGACCTGGTGATGGTGTGAACCGTCGCGGCTGAGCCGGGAGCCGCGCAGGCTCCTGTCGGGAATCGGGACTTTTTCCCGGTCCCGTGAGAAATCCGGCTGTGGCTCCGGATCCCAGGCGGGGGGACCTTAGGTCCCCCCGCCTGTCGATTCGGTGCCTCCTCATCCCGCCGCGGCCCGCGATATTCGTGCCACGCGTGCCCGTTTCCGTTTTTCGGGAGCCGCGGAAAGCCTCTCTCGCGGGGTTTCAGCCTGGAATCCGGTTTCCGGGGCGATCCGACAATTTCCGGAGCCGCCCAACAACACGGCGTCCGCGTGTATCTCTGGATTCAGCCACGTCACTCCGGAGCACACGCCGCCGCAGTCGGGCCCTGCTCCCACCGGCCTGCCGCCACGCGCGCCCGGTCGTGCTTCCCGGCCCGGCAGAAGGAGAGCACCCGTGCGCACGCCCTCCGCGCCGCTCACCGCCGCGTCCGAGTCTGCTCATCAATGCAGCGTCCGGCGGGGAGCCGGCGGCAAGCCTGGCGGTGACCATGCTCGGCCCCCCAGGCTTGCTCGCATCCGAACGGCGTATTCGGCCGCCCCACGCCCCGACGGTGACTCTTTCGACGGCGGCGATTTCGAACAGGTTTTCACCCTCGCGCACCGCTGCGCACGGCAGCACGGGCTCTCTCCGGATGACGCGGATGACTGCGCGATGGAGTTCGTGCTGCGCTTCCTGAGACGGGTGGCACCGCCCGGAGGCTTTCCGGGCATGGGGTGGCTCTATCGCTGCGCCAGCAACCACACGAAGGATTTCTGCCGCGTCAGGACGCGCCTTCGCAGCCGGGAAGCAAGCTGCTACGTGGATGATCCGGACCGCGAGAAGCTTTCTGCCATGGAACAGGACGGCAACCCGCTCGCGACCTTTCTTCGTGCGGCCTGCCGGGAGCAAATCCTGCAGGCGATCTCGCAACTCGCGGAGGGTCAGCGGGTCCTCTTCGTCCGCCATCATCTCGGCGATGAGTCGATCGCCAGCCTGGCCGCCTCCTCCGGGCGATCCCCGCATGCCGTCGAGCAGACGCTGTTCCGAGCCCGGCAGCGGATCCAATCGCTGCTGGAACGGCGCGGGTGGTCCGAGCGCGAGCTGCGAAGGTGCCTGGACGAGAGTGCACCGCTCGCCGGGCCGGCGTCCGTCCCGGAGCGGGAAAACGCCGCGTAACTCGCGTTGAAAAGGAGGCGTGAGATCGGCGCCGCGGCGATCGTTGTACAGTCGAAGGTCTTGCCGGCGGTCACCCGGGGCGGGACACCGGCCGTGACTCGCGGTGATCGGCCGGATCTTCCGGACGGCAGACCGACGCCTTTCAGGGGCACGGAGGACGAACATGACCATGACAGCGACCTATGGCTACGCAGGACCGGAGGTAGCGCCGCAAGGTGTGGTCGGCGATTGGATGAGCCAGTGGGGACAGCCGATCGGGACCCAGCTTGGCGCGACGTTCGGGAACCAGGGCCTCGGCAGTGCTCTCGGCGGGATTGCCAGCCAGCTCGGACGGATCCTTCCGTTTGCCGTGGATCCGTCGGCTCAAATGGGTGGTCAGGTGGCGCCGCAGGGGTTCTTCGGCAACCTGCTGGGCGGCCTGGGCGGCCAGTTCTTGCCCGGCCCGTGGGGCGGTATTGCCCAGGGCATCGGCGGCCTCCTGCCGTTCAGCACCGGCCCCAGCCCGTTCCCGTACGGCGGGCAGATGGGCGGGCAGGTGGCGCCACAGGGACTGTTCGGCAGCATCCTCGGGGGCCTCGGCGGCCGGTACCTGCCCGGTCCGTGGGGCGGGATCGCGCAGGGGATCGGCAGCCTCCTCCCGTTCAGCGCGGACCCGTCGGCCCAAATGGGCGGCCAGGTGGCGCCACAGGGACTGTTCGGCAACATCCTCGGCGGCCTCGGCGGACGATATCTGCCGGGACCGTGGGGCGGGATCGCCCAGGGGATCGGCAGTCTGCTGCCGTTCAACGCCGGCCCCAGCCCGTTCCCGTACGGCAGCCCTTACGGCGGGCAGATGGGCGGGCAGATGGGTGGTCAGGTGGCGCCGCAGGGGTTCTTCGGCAACCTGCTGGGCGGCCTGGGTGGTCAGTTCCTGCCCGGTCCGTGGGGCGGTGTCGCGCAAGGCATCGGCAGCCTCCTGCCGTTCCAGGCCGGGCCGATGCCGACGCCGCCGTACGCCTACGCGTGCCAGTAACCGTCGTCGTTGATTTGTAACCCGATCAGGGAGAGTGCCATGGCAATCGGCGTCATCGATCCGCTGCAGGCCTACGCCGCGGCCTACGGTCCGCAGGTAACACCCCAGGGCTGGGTTGGCGACCTGGTCGGCGGCCTGGGCGGCCAACTCCTGCCCGGGCCGTGGGGCGGGATCGCCCAGGGGATCGGCAATCTGCTTCCGTTCAGCACGGGTCCCAGCCCGTTCCCGTACGCCAGCCCGTATGGCGGGCAGATGGGTGGCCAGGTGGCGCCGCAGGGGTTCTTCGGCAACCTGCTGGGCGGCCTGGGCGGCCAATTCCTGCCCGGTCCGTGGGGCGGCATCGCCCAGGGCGTCGGCAGCCTCCTGCCGTTCAGCACCGGCCCCTCGGCCGGCCCGTACGGCGGCGTCAATCCGATGGCGGCGGACCCGACGACCGGGCAGCCGCTCGGGGTGATCTCGGCGCCGACGTCCGCAAACCCGGAGGCTCGAGCGTATCTGGACTTCCTGCGCGAAGCCTCCGGGCACATGGTGGACCGGCTGCGCGACTACCTCAACACGAACCGTCCACAGAACCCGGAGCTTGCGGACGTCGTGCCGCTGGCCACCCGCTCGGCGGAGTTGTACGGGACCCGCGATTATCTCCGCGCGCTGGCGCAGGCTTACGAAGCATATCGGGCGATTGCCCAACTGCGGGCCCGAGCGCCCAACATTCCGCCGCTGTAGCCGGCGCGCCGAGCGGCGCTCCACTTGAGCGATCGGCGGGCGTCCGGGCGCAGCACACGTTCCGGAAGCCCACCGCTTCCAAAGGAGACGGTCGCCATGCCGGAAGATGACGAGAAGCCGGAGCGCTACCTGGCGGCGAATGCCAAGGCGCTGGATCTGGTCGCCCTTGCACAGAAATTCCGGAACGACCCTGGCAGCGGCGTGCGCGTGGTGGACATCATCACGGGAGTCGATGGGTCGGTGATCCTGGACCTCGAAATGACACCGGCGCGAGCCGAACAGCTCAAGCGAGAAATGGGTCCGCCACTTATCGTGGAGCCGAATGCGGTTCTTCAGCCGATCTCACTGCTGGACGGATGACGGGAATGGGTGCGGCGCCGGCTGCATCCTCGCGGACCCCGGCGCAGTAGTGGAATTCACGCCTGATCGATCTCCCGTCGCGCCTGACGGACGATCACTGGAGCGTCATTGCTATGTCTAGACGAGAGCGAGCCGCAGACGGGCGGCCGGAGATGGATGAGCCGCAAGAGCAGGAGCACCCGCAAAACGCCGCCGAGGCCGTGAGCGCTTCGGGTGCCGACGCCGCCGGGCGGCCGGCCGCCACTCCGGGCACTGGCGCGGTGGCGCCCGCGGATGCCGGGCCCCTGAATCCGGAGGCGGCCGGACCCGCAACTCCGCCTGCTCCGCCTGCTCCGCCGGCCGCTCCGGCCCGCACGGGCGCCGGGGCCGCCCCCGCCGCCGTCGCACAGCGCCCGGCGGAGCAGTACCTGATCGCGAAGCGGGCTGGGCCGCTGCCGGCGGACCTGCAGCCGCTCGATGTGCGGATGCTGCAGTCGGCGTTCGACCGGACGGGCATCAAAGTCCTGCGCACACTGGCGCCCCCCGGGCCGCTGGGGCTCCTGTCGGACGGCCTTCCGGGCGCCCAGCCCACCATCTTCGTGGCGCAGGCGTCGCCGGACGTGCTGCGCTCCTTCAGTGCGGATCCGCGGCTCATCGTTGAGCCGGACCATGAGCTATACCCGGTCGCTACCGCCGCCCCGCCCGGGCCGGTGCTGCGGGACCCGGGGGTGCTGGTGCCGCAGGACACAGTGCTGACCGTGACAATCATGGTGACGGGCAAAGGGGCCCCCATCGCAGGGGCCAACGTGTATGTCTACGGCAGTACGTGGCCGGCGCAGGGGATCACCGCGGACAACGGGCAGGTGACGGTCCAGCTCTTCGGAGAGACCGTGAACTCGATCCAGGGTCTCTATGTGAAGCCCAAGGCGGATTTCTGGAGCTTCTGGCTTCCGCGACCAAGCCTGAACCCGAACCAGCCGAACCTCGTGGAGCTCGTCGCCTTCGATCAGACCTTCCCCGGCTTTCCGAACCAGCAGGTCAACGGGTGGGGTGAGAAGGCAATGCGGATGGACCAGCTTCCGCCGAACTATCGGGGGCGGGGCGTGCGCATCGGCGTCATCGACTCCGGCGCGGCGGTGGGACATCCCGACCTGCGGAACCTCTTTAAGGGCGGGTTCGACACCACGGCGAATAGCGCGCAGGGGTGGCAGCAGGACACGGTCTTCCACGGCACCCACTGTGCCGGCGTCATCGCCGGCCTGGACAATCAGGTGGGAATCCGCGGCTTCGCTCCGGAAGCGGACCTGTACTCCTACAAGATCTTCCCGGGCGGCCGCTTCAGCAACTTGATCGATGCCCTGAACCGGTGCATCGAAGACCAGATCGACGTCGCTAACCTCAGCCTGGGTACGGACGAGACCTCCGAGCTCCTCGACCAGAAGCTGCAGGAGGCGAAGCAAAAGGGGATTGCGTGCATTGTCGCGGCAGGCAACTCCGGCGCGGCCGTCCAGTTCCCCGCGCGGTCGCCGCACGTGCTGGCCGTGTCGGCGATCGGCAAGACGGGCGAGTTTCCCGCCTCCAGCTACCACGGCACCACGGCGATGGATGGGACGGCCAGCCCCGACGGCTATTTCTCCGCGCGCTTCAGCTGCTTTGGCCCGGAAGTCGGCGTCTGCGGACCTGGTGTGGCCATCCTATCATGCGTTCCGGATACCGGCTACGCGGCATGGGACGGTACGTCCATGGCAACGCCGCACGTGACCGGCCTGGCGGCGCTGCTACTCGCGCATCACCCCGAGTTCCTGGCCGGGACGGGACCGAAGGGCGCGCGGAACGCGGATCGCGTCAACCGATTGTTCGAGATCCTGAAACAGAGCGCGCGCCCGCTGGCTCTTGGAGACCCCGGCCGCACCGGCGCCGGATTACCGGATGCGATCGGCGCCTTCAGTATCGGGCAGGTGCAGGCCCCGGCGACCGGCGCCGGCGCCGGGGCTGCCGGAGATGTACAGAGCGCGATGAGCCAGCTCCAGCAGACGCTGGCCGCCATCGCCGCCGCACTGCAGCGTCTGAGCGGAACCGCCGCCGGGCCGACGCAGCCCCAGGTCGCGACGGCCAGCGTCGGTCCCGGAATGCCGTCCGGCACCCGGCCCACGTCTACAACCGGCTCGACCGGCGCCGCCGCGCCCGGCTTACCGCCGCCGGACCAGCGCCTCACTCCCGCCGCCAGCGGGGACCCGGACCTGCAGGAGCTCAACGAAGCGGTGAACCAGGCACGGCGGAGGCCTGATGGCGTGGCCGCGGCGAGCACCGGTCCCGCCTCGGCCCCGGGTGATCCGGACCTCCAGGCACTCAATGCGGCGGTCGACCGCGTGCGCCAGCGTATGGGGGGCCTCTCCACCGCTTCGGCCGGACCGGGCGGGCCTGGGCCGGATGCGGACCTGCAGGCGCTCAACGACACGGTGAACAGGGTCCGCCGGGTGCCCTCGGGAGGGGGCGTGTCGCCGCCGGTCAACGGGTCGCTGAGCCCGGCGTCTACCGGGGCTCCGCAAGCGGCGGGTACCGGCGGCTGGGTGGACGAGCTCAACCGCATCGAAACGCTCCTGACGCAGCGGAAGGCGAGCTGACGGCGCGGCCGGAGGGAGCGGACGCCGGCCTTGCGAAGTCCCCACCGGTCAGGTCGGGATGGATGGCCGACCCGCCGGATTGCAGAAGACGAGGCGTCCAACGAACGCGGTGTCCCAGCGGCAGAAGGAGCGGCACGTGATGGGCGACGAGGAGCGAGAGATCCGGAGTCTGGTGGTGGTGGGCGAGGCCGCTCTCAACGCGGCGCCGGATGCCGTGGAGCTGACCATCGGTGTGCAAACCGCGGCTCCCAGCGCCGCGCAGGCGCTGCGGGACAACGCGGCGACGATGGAGCGCGTGGCCGGGTCGCTGCGCCGCCTCGCGCAGCTTACGGGAGGCGTGATCGAAATCAAGACGACCGGGCTGAGCGTGCTCCCGATGTTCAGCCAGCCCGGCCACCCGCCGGCCGCCGCAGCGCCGCTGCTGATGAACCCGGCCTTGCTGATGGACCCGGCGACGGGGACATTCCCGCCGGGCGCGCAGGCGGCCGCCGCCGGTCAGCCCGGGCTGATCTACCATGTCACCAACACGGCAAAGGTCTCGCTGAGCGATCCGAACCGGGTCGGAGAGGTGCTGGACGCCGCGATCGGCGCCGGAGCGAACTTCAGCCTTGGGATCGTTCTGCGGCAGCGCGACGAGACGCAGGCGCGACGGGCCGTCATGGAGGCGGCCGGACGGGACGCACGGGCCCGCGCGGAAGCGCTGGCGGCCGCGATGGGGTGCCGCCTGGGACACCTGACCGCACTGGTTGACGAAAGCAGCTTCTTTCCGTTCAGCCCGGGCCTGGGCAGCCCGCTCCTCGGCGGGGTGGGCGGCGGTGCCGGTGCGGGCGGCCCGGTCTCGCCGGGGGACCTGACGCTGGTGGCCCGCGTTCGCGCCACCTACGAACTGTTGTAGCGGGGGCCGATCTTCGGCCTGGAGAGCAGGAGGCGAGTATGAGTCTGCAAACGACCACTGACCAGGCAATCAGCATCGCCGCCACGGACCCGGAGACGCAGCTGCCGGAACCGGTGCAGGTCTCCCGGCAAGAGCTCAAGAGCATTCTCCTCAATGATCCGGGGCTGCTCTTTGGCGCACTCCGGGAGCTCCTGGAGCGTGCGGTGTCCACCCGCCCGGCCCCGATGGCGGCTTCGAACACCACCGCCATCAGCAACTTCCTGTCCCCCGCGGAGCTTCAGCGCCTCTCTCCCAAGGCCCAGCAGTTGACGCGCGGCGACCTGCTGGCGCTTGCCGGATGGGGCATGCCGAAGAAGAACCCACAGGACCTGGGGCTGACCGTGGACGACGTGAAGACGCTCCGGGACTGCTTCGGGCAGCGGCTGGCCAGTGAGATCACCCCGCAGGACACGAATGTGTCGTGCTGCTGCTGCTCCCCTTGCTGCTGCTGTGCGGCTGCGGTGATCGATCCGGTGACCACCGTGGACTGACCCGCCACGCGTCTCCCTGGCTCCGCGTCTCCCTGCCTCCGGGACTTCGACTTCAGATGAAACTGCTGTTGATCTGGCCGAATTCCAGAAACGAAGTCCTGGGCTGGGGCGACCTCGGCGCGATTGCGGAGCCGCTGGCGCTGGAGTACCTGGCGGCGGGCGTGCGGCTCGATGGCCATGAGGCGCGCGTCCTGGACCTGCGCCTCCATCCTCATGAGCTGGAGCGCACCCTCCGGGAGTACCGCCCCGATCTCGTGGGGGTCACCGCCTTCAGCATGCACGTACTGCGGGCACTGGAGGTGTGCCGCCAAGCAAAGCAGATGCTGCCGCACTGCTGGACGATCGCCGGGGGCCACCACGCCACGCTGCTGCCGGAAGAGTTCTTCGAGCCGCAGGTGGACTTCGTGGTCGCCGGCGAGGGCGTCCGGCCACTGCGCGCCTTGCTCCGCGCCCTGGAAGTGGGCTCCGGGGTAGCGGAAATCTCCGGCCTCTGGTACCGGCGTGAGGGTCGCTTCGCCCCCGCCGGCACCGGCGTCGACGCCGAACGCGCGTTGATTCACCCGCGCGCCGACTTCACGGGAGCCGACCCGGATCCCCGGTTCGACATCGATTCGCTGCCCCTGCCGGACCGGCTCGTCACGGGCCCGGACCGGGACACCTACTTCATCGACTGGATGCGGCCCATCGCGCTGCTGCGGACCACCGTCGGCTGCCCTTACCGGTGCAGCTTCTGCTCTCTCTGGCGCATCATGGACGGCAAATACCACCGCCGGGAGGTGGAGCGGGTGGTGGAAGAGCTGGCGACCATCCGGGAAGAGTTCGTCTTCCTGGTGGACGATGAGGCGTTCATCCACGGGCGGCGGATGCAGCGGCTCGCCGAAGCCATCCGGAAAGCCGGCATCCAAAAGCGGTTCTTTGCCTACTGCCGCATCGATACGCTGCTCCGGGAAGAAGCGGTGCTCCGCCAGTGGCGGGAGATCGGCCTGGAGCGGCTCTTCATCGGCATCGAGGCCATCACCGAAGCCGGGCTGCGAGACTTCAACAAGCGGATTCACGTGGCGCAGGTGGAGGCAGGCCTGGGCCTGGCGCGCACGCTGGGAATCGAGGTCTTCGCGCAGTTCATCGTGAGCCCGCAGTTCGGGCGGCGGGACTTCCAGCAGCTCATCCGCTTCATCGAGCATCACCGGATCCGGTATCCCTCCTTTACCGTGCTCACGCCGCTGCCCGGAACGGAGCTGCTGACCACCTTTGACGCGGTCCTCGAAAAGCAGCCGAACGGCAGGCCGAACTGGGACCTGTTCGACTGTCAGAATGCCGTAACCGAGACGCGTCTCTCGCCGGACGAGTTCCGGCGGGAGTACCGGAACCTGCATCGGGTGTTCAACGGCTCCTACATTCAATATCGGGAGCACCCTTGCCTGGTCGGCGCAGAGCCGGCCGCTGCCGGCGCGGCCGGCTCCCGGCGGCCGCAGGCGGACCGGGTGCTGCCGTTCCCAGGCTGACATGGGAGACCGTTCATGAGCTCCGAGGTAATTCCGGCCGGGGGCCGTCTGAAGGCGCTCCGCGTGCAGCTCGTCGAGATCGAGGGCGGTGTCATCCTCAAGCGGGGCCGGTCGGAGATCAGGGTCTGTGGGGAGCGAGCTGTCGAAGCCCTCCAGCAGGTGCTCCTTGCCGCCGGAGCGGGGGCGACTGCCGAGGAGATCCGCGCCGGTTTTCCCGCGCCCGAGCGGGATCAGGTCCGTGAGCTGATCGACGCGCTGCGAGCGCGCCGGATCCTGCTGCCGGCGGAAGTGGGTGCGGAGGCCGCCGGGACCGCGGAGAGTCCGCTGGAAATCTTCTACTGGCATTTCGGGACAGGGGTGGCGAACGTGCGCGCGCGTTCCGCTTCGGTCAACGTCTCCATCGTCGGGGTCAACTACATCTCCCGCCAGATGGCCGCCGCTCTGGCCGCGGCCGGGATGCCGCACACGGAGGTCGTCGATTACCCACTCCTCTGCAATCTGCAGCTCTTCAACGACGACGGGCTGGTAGATCCGCACGCGTGGCCTCCCCACCTTCCGCCACCGGCGGGATACGCGGATTGGAGCCGGCGGTTCGATGCCCGGCTTGAAGGCTGCCTCGTCGTCACCTCGGACTTCGGCGGCCTGCACCTGATGCGGCGGTGGAACCGCTTCTGCGTCGAGCAGGGTTACCCGTTCCTGCCGGTGGTGCTGCAGGACCTGGTGGGTTATGTGGGTCCGCTGGTGATCCCGGGCGAGAGCGCCTGCTTCGAATGCCTGCGCGCCCGCCAGAACTCGCACCTGCAGGATCCGGCGACGGCACGGGCGACGGAGGCGCTGGCGTTCGAAGGGCAGGCCGTATCCGGTTTTCATCCATCAATGGCGTCAATTCTCGGAGACATCGCCGCGCTGGAGGTGGGACGGCTGTACGGCGGCTGGGCCGCCCCCCGCGCGGTGGGGACCCTGGTGGAGGTGAACCTGCTGGACATGCAGGTCGCGGCGCGGAAAGTGCTGCGCATCCCTCGCTGCCCGGTGTGCTCCCCGCTCTACCGCCACGCGCCCGTCAGCCTGGACCGAACCGTCTTCATGCCCGGCCAGCCGGTGGACTCATGAACTCCGCACCTCCCCTTGACCGCCTCTCGGGCATCTTCGAGCTCCTCATTGACGATCGGGTGGGGGTGATCCACCACGTGGAGGAGGTGCGCCGGGAGGCGGGCGCGCCCGATTACTTCCACTGTGCTGCGCAGGCGTGCAATACGCGCGCTTTCAACCGCTTCGCCAATTTCAGCCATGCGGGAGGGGCGGCGACAGACCTCCGCGTGGCAGCCGCCAAGGCTGTTGGGGAAGCTGTGGAGCGCTACTGCGCGGCGCAGTATGAAATCGAGGAGCTTCCGCTGTGCTCCCACCACGCCGCCCCCATGCGCTGCGTCCCGCCGGAGACGTTCGCCCTCCACTCCGCGGAGCAGTACGCCCAGGACGGGTTTCCGTGGTTGCCGTTCGGCGCGGACACGGCGGTGCGCTGGACGCCCGCGCTGGACCCGCTCATCGACGAGACGTGGTATGTTCCCGCCGCATTGGTCTTCATTCCGTACCAGTATCACCACGCGACCGGAGACACGCCGATTGCCCAGCCCATCTCCACCGGCCTTGCCTGTCACTGCAGTCCCGCCGAGGCGGCGGTCGCCGCCGCCTGCGAGGTGATCGAGCGGGACGCCTTCACCCTCACCTGGCAGGCGCGGATCGCTCCGCCGCAGATCCTGGTAGAAACCCTCAGCGATGCGAACTATGATCGCGTACAGCGGTTCGAGCGTACCGGAGGGGAGGTCACGCTGTTCCGTCTCACGCTGGATCTTCCGGTGCCGACGGTGCTCGCGGTGCTCCGCAACGAGGTCTCCGGCGCGCCGGCGCTGGTCTTCGCGGCGGCCACCGACCTGAACCCGGAGCAGGCGGTTCGGAAGAGCCTGGAAGAGCTGGCGCACACCGCGCGGTATTCACAGCAGATCCATTCCCGGCTGCCGCGCCTGGCGCCGGCGCCGGACCACGGGAACGTGATGGACCAGGTGTCCCACCTGAACTTCTGGTGCGACCACGCTCATGCGCCGTTCGCCGATTTCCTGTTCGCTTCCGCGGACCGGGTGGTCTTCGACGAGCTCCCCTGCCTGCCGGCGGAAGACCCGCGCCGGGGGTTCGCCGCGCTGGCACGGCACGTCGGTGCGGCGGGTCACCGCATTCTGGTCGCGGACCTGACCACCCCCGATGTCCGCCCGCTCGGCCTCACGGTGGTCCGCGCGCTGATCCCCGGCTTCCATCCGCTGTTTATGGGGCACCGGATCCGCGCCCTGGGCGGCTCGCGGCTCTGGAGCATCCCGCAAACCGGGGGATATCCGGGTATCTCCGCGGAGACCGGCGACAACCCGCTACCGCACCCCTATCCTTGAAAGGCGGCGTGAGAGTGTCCGTCAAGCTCTGGCATCATCCGAGTGCTCCCGACCCGGACGACGGGCTGGTCTGGGAGCTGCTGCACGAGAGCTCCAAGATGGGGCGGTATGGGTCCGTCGCGCCGGAGGAGGAAGTGGCACGGCGGATGCGAGCGCTCTGGGAGTCGCTCCCCTTCGAGCAGTGTCCGGGTCTGGAGCTGCCCCCGCCAACCGCGCCGCTCACCCTATCGGTGGGGGACGCCATCGCGCGACGGAGTTCCGCCCGAAAGATCGAGCCGCGGAACCTTTCGCGGGAGGAACTCTCGACCCTACTGCACTGTGGCTACGGGGTGACCCGGACGAACGAGGGGACGCTCTATCCGC
>CAYQDT010000010.1:3354-15238 GCA_964416225.1 uncultured bacterium | reverse complement strand
GTGGAGAACCGGGTTGCACGACGGAAGGGTGGGGCGGAACGGATGCTGATCGGCTACGTGAGCGACGAACACTACACGGCGATACCGGACGTGCTGCTCCAGTTCGACCGCGGCGGAGAGAGCTGGACCGTTCGCTCGAGTGCCCGCGGCGCGGTCCACGCCGACCTTCCGGTAGGCACCTACCGCGTCACCCTGGCCCGCGCCGGCTTCGGCTCGAAGAGCGTATCGCTGACGCTCCCGACCGCGGAGCCGTACCCGTTCCGGCTCCTCCGGGACGGCCTCCTGGGATATGCCTGGCCCAAGTGGGTCCGCACCGGTGAGCGGTCGGAGTTCCGGGTCCATTCCGTCGAGCCGTACCGCCTCAGCCTCTGGCGCTACGGAGTGGAGAAGGAGTACCTCCGGACGCTCGGGTGGTTCGACGAGCATGGCCCGCGCGCGGCGATGCAGATCACCCCGGACGGCGACTACACGCAGACGGGCGTCCGCTGGAACGAGGTCGGCTACGGGAGCCCCCACCACACACAGTTTGCAGAGGCACCGGAGCGCTCCGGGCTGTACTACTTTCACGCCGAAACGGAGGCCGGCGACTTCTTCGCCTTCCCGTGGGTGGTGGCTCCCGCGTCCCCGGCTTCCCGGACGGCCGTGCTGGCCTCCACCAGCACCTGGAACGCCTACAACAACTGGGGCGGCCGGAGCAACTACATCAACGCGACCGGCCTGCCGCCCGAGCCCACCGTCAATGCCCGGCAGGACCTCCTCCGCTACAGCGGCCCCGGCTCCTTCCGCGACTGGGGCGCTCCGAACGAGGTGTACGCGCCCCTCTCGTTCGATCGCCCCGAGCCCGGCAACCACGTGCCGCGGGAGACCCGGGCCGTCGACCCGATCCGCGGCCGGCAGGCGTGTCACCTGGCGCCGGCGGAGTGGCGGCTGCTGGCGTGGCTGGAGCGGGAAGGATATGACTACGACCTGTACGCGGAATCCCAACTGCACTTCGGACAGCTCGACCTGGACGCGTACCGGGTCCTGATCCTCTCCACGCATCCGGAATACTGGTCGCGGTCCATGTACCGCCAGGTGAAGGAGTGGGTCTTCCGCCGCGGAGGCCGGCTCCTCTACCTGGGCGGGAACGGCCTGAATTGTGAGATCGACTTCCTGGACGGCGCCGCCATGCGGTGCCACACCCACCTGCCCGCCCTGGGCGCCGCACTGGGCTTCACGGACCCGGAGAACCCCACCATCCACTACGAGAGCCGGTTCCACGGGCGGTATGAATCGGAGGCGGAGCTGCTCGGCGTGGTGTGCACGGACGCGGGCATCATGACCGCCGCTCCCTACCGGGTGCTGGCGGAAGAGCACTGGGTCTTCGCCGGGACAGGGCTGCGGAACGGGGAGCTCTTCGGGACCGCGTCGCTCCACGAGCGGTGCCCGGGCGGCGCTTCCGGTCATGAGACGGACAAGCGGAGCGCCCATTCCCCGGAGAACACCGCGCTCCTCGCCAGGGGACTGAACCCGGACGAAGGCGGCGCGGAGCTGGTGCTGCATGAGCCGGAGGGCGGCGGCGCCGTCTTCTCGGCCGGCTCGATTACCTACCCCGCCGCGCTGCTCGTGGATGAGGCGCTCTCCCGGATCACGCGCAACGTGCTGGACCGCTTCCTCACGCCGTGACGCCCCGCCGGTGACCTTCCGGCCGCCGCGTGCATCTTCCAACTGGAGCGGCCCCGCCCGCGTTCCGGAGGTGCCAAAAATTTAGCAGGGACCGTTGTCCGGCGCGGCAAACAGTGCTAAAAAATTAGCACCAGGCGTCGCGGAGGAGCGGAATGGCAGGAGCGAGCAGTGACGGGCTGAGCCGCCGGGAGCGGCAGATCATGGACGTGCTCTACCAGCGGGAGCGTGCCTCCGCGGCGGAGGTGCGGGAGGCGCTGCCGGACCCGCCCAGCTATTCCGCGGTGCGCACCCTCCTGCGCGTGCTGGAAGAGAAAGGTCACGCGCGGCACGTGCAGGAAGGCGCGCGCTACATCTATTCCGCCACGCAGCCCCGCCGGCGGGCCGCCCGCTCCGCGCTGTCCCAGGTGGTGCACACCTTCTTCGGCGGGAGCGTGGAGCGGGCGGTGGCGGCGCTGGTTTCCGACAGCGAGGCGCGGCTCTCCGATCCGGAGCTGGAGCGCCTCCAGCAGCTCATCGAGCAGGCGCGGAAAGGGGGCCGGTGATGTTCCCGGAAGCCGCCGCCCGCGCCGTCTGCCTCCTGCTCCTGGACGCCTCCGTCCGGGCGCTGGTCCTGCTGCTGGCCGCGAGTGGGCTTGCGGCGCTGCTGCGGCGCTTCACGGCGGAGCTGCGCAGCGCCGTCTGGTCGACCGCGCTGGCCGGAATCCTCCTGCTCCCGCTGCTCGCACGCGCGCTCCACCCGGTTTCGGTTGCCGCCCCCTCCTGGGTGATGGGACGGACGGCCGTGGAACGGGTGCAGGCGGGGCGGGCGCCGGCGAGCAGCGCCGCGAGCCACGTGGATTCGGGCTCCCTCCCGGCTCCGCCCGGCCCCGCCGTAGAGGAGCGCTCCCGGCCGGAGCTCGTCCCGGCCGGCCCGCGCCGGCCCGCGGCTCCCCTGCCGGCCGGATGGGTGCTCTTCGCCGGCCTCTGGCTCGTGGGCCTGCTCCTCTCCGCCGGCCGGGTGGTTCTGGCGCTGCTCCGCGTGCGGCGGCTGCTCCAGGAGTGCGAGGCGGTGGCCGGGGGGCGTCTCGTCCGGCTGCTGGACCGGCTGGCGGGGGAGATGCGCGTGCGGCGCCCGGTGAGTCTCCGGCTCGGAGGCGGGGCGGCCAGCACCTTCTCACCGCTTACGGTCGGCTTTCTGCGGCCGGCGGTCCTGCTGCCGCATGGCGCGGAGCGGTGGCCGGAGGAGCGGCTGCGCGCGGTGCTGCTCCATGAGCTGGCCCACGTGCGGCGCGGCGATTGGGTCCGGCAGCTGCTGGCACGTGGGGTGTGTGCGGTGTACTGGTTTCACCCCGCCGTCTGGTGGGCGGAAAGCCCGATGCGCCTGGAGGCGGAGCGGGCGTGCGATGAACGGGTACTGCGGGCCGGCGTGCGGCCCTCGGACTACGCGGAGACGCTACTGGAGGTAACGCGGATGCTGCGAACGGAGAAAGAGCTGCCTCTCTGCACGGCGGTTACGCCGGGCGGCCGCCGGGGTGAGGGCCGGCTGGCCCGCCGGCTCGAGACGGTCCTGGCGCACCCCCGGCCCCGACGGCCCGGGCGGCTGCTGGTGGCGGGTCTCGGCCTGGCCGGGCTTCTCCTGCTCCCGCTGGCTGCGGTGCGGGTCACCCGCGCCGACGACCGCCCGGGATCGGGGACCGTGGTGGAGGATTCGCGAGCCGCGGAGAAGCGCGCGGCGGAACAGGCGGACCGGGAGCGAGCCGCGGAGAAGCGCGCGGCGGAACAGGCGGAGAGAATCGACCGGCTGGCCGTGGAGAAGGCGGCCCGGCAGATGGCGGCGGACCGGGCGGCCGCGAAAGCTGCCCGGAGGCAGGATGAGGCGCGCGCCCGGGCGGGCGCAGGTGCGGACGCGGAGCTGCTGCGGGCGCGCGAGGAGCTGCTGCGGGCGCGTGAGGAGCTGGTCCGCGCGCGAGCGGAGGTGGCGCGCGCCCGGGCGGAAGCGGAGCGGGCACGGATGGAGCTCCTGCGGGAGCGGGCGCGGCTCCGGCTCTCGGAAGAGCGCCGCGGCTCCGACCGCCGGCGCGGCGGATTGGAAGCGGCGCCTGGCGACCGGGAGCGGGCAGCGCTGGACGCGGCCGAGCGCGAGCTGCAAGAGCAGCAAAAGGCGCGCCGGCAGCAGCTCGAAGAGCTGCGCGGAACGCTCCGGGAGCGGCTGCCGCACCTGGAGATCGATCGACGCCGGATTCGGGAGCAGCTGGAGCTGCTCCGGCAGCAGTACGAGCACGGCGCGCTCACGGCGGACGCCTTCGCCCGCGCGGAGGCGGAGCTGAGGAAAGCGGCGATCACCCAGCGCTCCGTCCGGGAGCGGCTGGGGCGCGTTCGGGATCAGCCGGGCGCCGACGGCGAAGCGCTCGCGCGCCGGGACGAGGTGCTGGCCCTGGAAGCGGAGCTGGAGAAGGATCGGGCCGTGTTCGAGCAGGCCGATCAGCGGCTGGCGAGAGCGCGTGCCCAGTACGAGGCCGGAACCATCACTAAGCTGGAGCTCGACCGCATGACGGCCGAGCGGGAGCATGCCGCGGCCTCGCTCGCGGAGGTCCAGGCACAGCTCACCCGGGCGCGGAAGCGGCTGGCCGATTCGCAGCGGACTCCCGCGCGGCGGTAACCGCGGAGGCGGAGGCCGGGGTAGGGGAAGCCCCGGGCGAGTTCCGCAGCGGCGCGAGGAGCCTGGAAGCAAGAAGAGAGGCAAGCGGGACCCCGCTTGCCTCTCACTCTTCCGCCTTTCGGTCTTCCGACCCTGACCGTGCGTTACCGGCCGCGATGCACGCGATGGCCGCGGATCCGGCGATGGCGCATCGTCCGGTGGCCGGCGGGCATGCCCGTGCTCGGGGCGCGGCGGAACTCCTCGCGGCTGCCGGCCACCCGCTGGAAGTAGTTCGACGTCACGTCCGTCGCCGTGGCCACGGCCACCGGCTCCGGCAGATGGAAGTCGCTCGCCGCGACCCGCATCCCGGCATCCGTCAGGTACTCGTGAGCGATCTGCCGGGCGTAGATGGCCTGACCCGTGTGCACGTTCAGCACCCGGACCAGCACGACCGCGGCCGGCTGGATCAGGTCGCTCATCTTGCTGGTATCCGCCGTCGTGTTCGTGGCGAACGGCAGGCCGAGCGCGAGGAGCCGCGGATAGGCGACGAGATCGGTGCCGGCACTGCGGCCGAACTTCAGCGCCACCGCATCCGCGTAGTGCGTGCTGGGATCCAGGTTCAGCGAGGAGAAGGTCTGCGCGGACTGGTCCGCGCCCTGCACCTTGTAGCCCTGGCCTTCGAACTGCTGCGCAAGGCCCGCGGTCACGTTCTTCGCACTCTCCGCGTCGGCCGAGAAGTACTGCGTCGGCATGATCGCGATGGACGGCTTCTGCTGGGCCGCGGCCGGGGCAACCATTCCGGCCCCGAGGGCCGCCGCAAGCAGCGGGGTGCACAGACGGAACTGCATGGTTTTATCTCCTTTGGAAACGCGAGTGATATCGCAAGCGTTGGTCTTGCAAACAGGGGGTAACGCATCGACTATTTACCAGGGAGCCCGCGGTATCAAACCTGCTCCGGAAGGGCTTTTTTTCCAGGCAAGGGACCGCCTGCAATTCGGCGTCGGTACGGCCCGGGAAGGTCTTCGACCCGCGCCGCCCGAAGCATGCCCATCGGGGGCATCGGAAGCCGGGCGAGCCGGCGGCCGATCCCCGGCCGGGCCGCGGTACGGAGGCCCCGGCTGCCGGCGCGCGGGACCCGCTCGCGGGCCGTACTTCCTGGGAGATCGCCCATCGTGTGCCACACACCCAGGCCCCGACGACGCGGATGCCGCTCGGCCGCACTCCTGGCCGGGAGCCTGCTCGCCGGCAGCCTGCTCCTGCTCTTACGGCCGCTGCCGGCGCGGGCCGCGGACGGGCCGGAGCCGGTGAGCCCGGGAGTGGTGCGCCCGGGAGTGGTGAGCCCGGAGCCGCCGGCGATTCCGCCACACCCCGCTGCCGAGAGCGCCCGGCCAGGCTGGAACGCGTGGCGTTACATCGTGGTCCACCACTCGGCATCCGCGGGAGGAAATGCCGCGGTGTTCGACCGCGAGCACCGGGCGAAGGGCTGGGACGGAGTCGCCTACCACTTCGTGATCCTGAACGGGCAGGGCGGCGCGGACGGGCGGCTCCAGGTGACGCGCCGCTGGTGGGCGCAGAAGCATGGCGCGCATGCGGGCGCGCTGCCCCCGGCGGGCGCGGCGGAGGAGCGCAACGCCTACAACGAGTTCGGCATCGGAATCTGCCTGGTGGGGAACTTCGAGCGGAGGGAGCCCACGGCGCGGCAGTTACGGACCCTCTCGCAGCTCATCTCCCGCCTTCGGGCCCGCTTCGCCATCCCCGCGGAGAACGTGGTCGGCCACCGGCACGTGCGCTCGACGGCCTGCCCGGGCCGGAAGTTCCCGTGGGCCCGGCTCTTCCACCTGTGCGGACTGCCGGCGCCGCACTTCCACTCCGGGCAGGCCACCCCCACGCTCAGCCGCTGCCCCTGGTGCGAGCAGCTCCTGGCGGCGCACCGCCCGCGCGTGGAAGGGCCGCGCCCGGAGCCGGCCCCGGACTCCGCCCCGCCGGTGCCTGCCGGAGCCGCGGCCCAGGCGGCCGACGTCCCCCGGGATGCCGCGATCGCCGGCGGCGCTCCCCCGCCCCACTGACGAGCGCTGCGCCACGGCGGCGGAAAGGCGGCTACCCCAGGCGCAGCCGCACCGGCGGGTGGCCGGCCACCTGCTGGAGCGACCCCACGGCGGCCGCTTCGGAATCCACCCAGCCATCCACGAAGCCGTCCAGCGCCCGCTCCAGGTCGTGCACCCGGTCCTGAAGCACGTTGACCCGGGACTGGAGCTGCGCGTTGTCGGACGCGAACTGCTGGACCAGGGCCAGCAGCCGCTCCTGCCCCGGAGCCGCCTGCTGTGGAGACCGGCCCGGGCGCAGGAAGAGCCCCGGCCGGGCGGCCGCCGCGCCTCCGCCCTGCAGCAGAGCGGAAAGCCGGCTCTCGATCCCGGTGAGCCGGTCTTCCAGGTCGTCCAGCCGGATCCGCGCCGCCTCTTCTCCGGCGCGAACGCGCGCGTTGATCAGCTCGTCGATGCTGCGCAGGTTCGGGACGTCGCTATCCAGCGGTTCCATCATGGTCCTCTCCTTCGAGATGGTCCTGCCCTTCGTGCAGGTCCTCTCCTTCGTGCAGGTCCTCTCCTTCGTGCTCGCTGGCGTGGAGCTTCTCTTCCTGGAGGTTCAGCGCGAGCTGCCGGCGGGAGGCTTCCGCGCGGGACTCCCGGCGCCGCTGCGCCGCGTCCTTGCGGACGAGCCGGCAGCGGTCGCAGTAGGTCGCACGCCCGGCCCTGCCGGGCTGGGTCCAGCGCCGGCAGCCGGCGCAGTGGACGCGGTAGCCCCGGCGATCGTAGAGGTACTCCGTCTCGCCGTCGGAGAGCAGCACCTTCTCCCCGCACGCGGCATGCCGGCGCGCCTGGGTGAACGCGGCGTGGCGGCACGCGGCTTCGGACAGGCCGGGATAGCCGGGGCGGACCGGGATCGAGAGCAGCACGGCGCCGGTGCGGACGTTCGTCAGGGACCAGACGGCCGGCCGCGGGGGCGCTTCCGGGCGCGTGATGGCGCGGGGAAGGACCGGCGGCCGGCTCTTCGGCGGTTCCGCCGGTGAGAGTTGCAGCATGTTGATTCTCCGGCGCCGCTCCGCACGCCGCGCCTCTTCGACGGCAGGCGCAACCTCGCGGTCCGGCGCTGATCCACGTCTGTAGCATTCAACCGTTTCCACCCGCGGAACCCGGTATTCAGCCGTTGGCAGGGTGTCAATAAAGGTCGTCGCATCGGCTCGGGGGCCCGACCGGGCGCCGGCGGGCGAAAAGGCGGCTCCGGACGGTGAATCGGCGCTCCAGTCCCGATCGGCTCCGGCACTCACGGATTCCGGGCGGAGCCGCCGCGCGGTCGCCGGCGGAGCCTGCTCCTCCCCGGGAGGCCCCGCGGACCGGTGAAGATTGCCCGGTGCGGGCGGCCGCGATTCACGCCGCGCGCCGCGTGGTCCGCAGCACCCTGGAGGCCGGACGCGGATCCGGGCGGTTTTCCGGTGCTCCGGCGGGGGAACTCTTCCCTTGGAACCGGTTTCTCCTCATCCGGCCGCTCCATTCTCCGGAAGGCTCTCGCCTGCTCGCCGGCCATCCCTCTGCGCAGGCAGGAACGCGGCTTCCGGGGCTCGAGGGAGGGCCGGCATTCGGCGGCTGCCCCCGCCGGATTTTGCCGCGCGAGAATCTTCCCCAACGGCAATCTCCCTAAGCGACTCCTCCCGGAGCGATCCGGGTGGGCCCCGGGGAGCGGACGGGATCGGATGCGTCAGGCGGCGGATCATCCACGCACTCGCTGCGGGCCCGGCGGAGAGCTCTGCCGCCTGCTCGCGCTCGGGCTGGCGGTGTGGCTGCTCGCGCGGACGGCTCCGGGCCATTCTCCCGAGCCCGGCCCCCAGCGGAACCGCCGTCAATGATCGGATTCCGGTGGCGTTCTATGCCCTCCCGGCGCGTGATCGGGCCCGCTATCCGGCGGTCCTCCTGCTGCACCCCCTGGGCGTGAGCGACCTGGAAGAGATGCACCGGTACGCGCGATATCTGGCGCGCCGGGGGATTCAGGCCGCCGTTTTTTCACTGCCGTACCACGGAAAGCGGACCCCGCCGGAATGCACGCCGGCACCCCATTCACGCAGGATGACGTGCGGGTGATCCACCAGGCGATGCGCCAGAGCGTGGCGGATCTGCGCGGCGTGACGGACTGGCTGGAGACCCGGCCCTCGGTCGACCCCCGGCGGCAGAATTCGGGAAGTTCACCACGGAGCCACGGAGACCCGGAGTGGAGAGGGGGAGAGGACGAGGAGGGGAGAGGACGAGGAGGGGAGAGGACGAGGAGGGGAGAGGACGAGGAGAGGAGAGGACGAGGCGGCGAGAGGTGGATGGAGCGCAGGCGGGCGCGGCTCGCGGATCCGGGAAGGACGGGACGACTTCCGGCGGCAATCATGTCGCGAAGGCCACACATCTCCCATCGATCCGCCCGCCATGCGCCGCATCCTCCTCCTTACCACCCTGCTGATTGGTGCCGCCTCGCTCGCCCGCGCGGCCGAAGACCGGCCGATGCTGGGCTTCACCCCGGAGCGAGCGGCCTCCGAACGGGCGCTCGAAGCCCGCTTCGACGGGGAGCTGCGCCGGGAGAACCTGCGAAGCTGGATGGAGCGCCTCACCGCCCGACCGCACCACCTGGGCTCCCCGGCGGACCACGAGAACGCGGAGTGGCTGGCCGCGCAGCTCCGCTCGTGGGGGTACGACACCTCCATCGAGGAGTTTCAGGTCCTCTTCCCCACGCCGAAGACCCGCCTGCTCCAGATGACGGCGCCCACCCGCTACACGGCGCGCCTGGAAGAGCCGGAGGTGAAGGGAGACCGGACCTCCGGGCGGGTGAAAGGCGGGCTCCCGGTCTTCAACGCCTATTCCCGCGACGGCGACGTGACCGCCGGGGTGGTCTACGTGAACTACGGCGTCCCGGAGGACTACGAGGAGCTGGCGGCGCGCGGGATCGACGTCCGCGGGAAGATCGTTCTCGCGCGCTACGGGGGCTCCTGGCGGGGGATCAAGCCGAAAGTGGCGGCGGAGCACGGCGCCGTCGGCTGCCTCATCTACTCCGATCCGAAAGATGACGGCTACTGGGAAGGAGACGTCTATCCGAAGGGGGCGTACCGCAACGACCACGGGGCACAGCGAGGCTCGGTGGCCGATATCCCGCTCTATCCCGGCGATCCCCTGACGCCGGGCGTCGGCGCGACCCGCGACGCGCGGCGGCTGCCGCTGCCGGAGGTCGCGACGCTCACCAAAATCCCGGTGCTGCCCCTCTCCTACAGTGACGCCCTCCCCCTCCTGCGGGCGCTGGAGGGGCCGGTTGCGCCCCGGGAGTGGCGGGGAGCGCTGCCGCTTACGTACCACCTCGGCCCCGGCGCGACGACGGTTCACCTCAAGGTCACGTTCGACTGGAAGCAGGTCCCATGCTATGACGTCATCGCCCGGCTTCGCGGAGCGGAGCGGCCCGAGGAGTGGGTCATCCGCGGCAACCACCACGACGCCTGGGTCTTCGGCGCGGACGATCCGATCAGCGGGACCGTGGCGGAGCTGGAAGAGGCGCGCTGCGTGGCGGCGCTGGCGAAACAGGGGTGGCGGCCGAGGCGGACGGTGATCTACGCCTTCTGGGACGGCGAGGAGCCCGGCCTGCTCGGCTCCACGGAATGGGTGGAGACCCACGCGGAGGAGCTGCGCCGGCACGCGGCGGTGTATGTGAACTCGGACAACAGCGGGCGCGGGTTCCTCCGAGCCGGCGGCTCGCACACCCTGGAGCAGATGGTCGGCGAGGTGGCGGCGGAGGTCCGGGATCCGGAAAAGGGCCTCTCCGTCCGGGAGCGGCTGCGGGCCGCCGAGTGGATCTCCGGTTCCGCGGAGGCCAAGCAGGCGGCGCGCGCGGGAGAGTTCCGCCTCGGCGCGCTGGGCTCCGGCTCCGACTATACCCCGTTCCTCCAGCACCTGGGGATCGCTTCCCTGGACCTGCGCTACGGCGGAGAGAACGGCGGCGGCTCCTACCACTCCAACTACGATTCGTTCGACCACTATCTCCGGTTCGGCGACCCCGACTTCTCCTACGGGATCGTGCTGGCGCAGACGGCCGGGCGGGTGATGCTGCGCTGCGCGGAAGCGGATATCCTGCCGCTGGAGTTCTCGCACCTCTCGGAGACCGCGGCCCGCTATGCCGGAGAGGTGGAGCGGCTCGCCGATGCGATGCGGAGCGCGACGGCGGAGCGGAACCAGCTCCTCCGGGACGGGATCTTTGCCGCCGCTTCGGATCCGCGGGAGCTCCGCGTCGAGCCCCGGCCGGCGGACCCGGTGCCGGCGCTGGACTTCGGCCCGCTCCAGCGCTCGGTCGAGCGGCTCCGCGCCGCAGCCACCGCGTATGGCGCGGCGACCCGGGAACACCCCGCGGCGCTCCTGCCCCCGGACACCCGCCGCAGGCTGGACGAGGCCCTGGTCCGATCGGAGCGGATCCTGAGCCGGGACGCGGGGCTCCCCCGGCGGCCGTGGTACCGGCATCAGCTCTACGCGCCCGGCTTCTACACGGGGTACGGCGTGAAGACGCTGCCCGGCGTGCGCGAGGCGATCGAGCAGCGGCGCTGGAGCGAGGCGACCGCGCAGATCGGCGTGGCGGCCGAGGTACTCGCAGAGCTGGCGGCGGAGATCGACCGGGCCGCCGCGATCGTCACCGGCAGCGCGGCCTGAGCGCCTCCGAATCGGCGTTACGGATCAGCGCAGCGCGGCGGGGAGAGCAATCTCCTGCCCCACCCCGGGCGGCCGGAACGGGACGTAGGCGCCGTCCCGGCGGTAGACCCAGCGCAGCGAGGGATCGTCCAGCGGCACCCGGAAGTGGAACGCCACCTCCGCCGGCCGGCCGTCCGGGGTCAGCGACCGCACCTCCGCGGTCATGTCGGAGAGGGCCACCCGGTCGCCCGGTCGGAGGGGATGCGCGTGGTCCCGGTAGATCCGGTCCACCGGCACCCGCAGGAACCCGCCGCGCGGCGTCAGGACGAGCGTCTGGAGATCCGGTCGCCGCACGTGCACGGCCGCCAGGCTCGGGAAGAGGATACGCGTGTGGAGAGGCACCGGGGCTCCGGCCGTGGCGCGCATGAGCGGCAGGTACAGCGCGAAGAGCGCGATGGGGCCATTCACCACGACCACCGACTGGCGGCCGAGCTCCGGGTCGGAGGGCAAGCGGACGTAGAGTGTGTCGTACCGTCCTCCCCAACCCGTGACGTGGAGCGGAAAGAGGGCCGGGGAGAGGAACAGGTGGAGGGCCGCCAGCGCCCCGGCAACGGAGCCCGCCGCGGCCCTCCAGATCGGGGAGCGTGGAAGCTCCTGCTCACCGGCGACAGGGGCGGCCAGGAAACGGGCCAGGAAACGGGCCAGGAGGCCCATCCCTCCCACGTCCGCGAAGAGGAGCAGGCGGTCGTCCGGAAAGGCGCCGCAGACCGGCACCAGCGAGAGCACCGCTCCGAGCGCCAGAAACCGTGCCGCCCGATCCGCGCGAAGAAGCGGCGCCACGAGGAGGAGGGGCGCCGCGAGCGCGAGGAGCGCCCCGGTCCAGAGCCACCGGTACCCTGGATCGCCGACG
>CAYQDT010000010.1:0-3344 GCA_964416225.1 uncultured bacterium | reverse complement strand
AGGAAGCGGAGCGGCTCGTGCCCCGGGTCGGCGTAAATGCCCATCCCATACGTGCCGACCCCCTCCCACACCGCGAGCGCCCGCCACAGGAAGGCCACCACCACGGAGGGCGCCAGCGCGAGCAGCCGGTTCCTCCGCGGCCCACGCTCCAGGAAGAGCGCGTGGGAGGCGAGGTAGCCGAGGGTGCAGATGCCCGCTTCCGCTGAGAGAAGGCTCAGGGCCAGGAGCAGCGGGGCGAGCGCTGCTCCCGGCTGCCAGCGCTCGCGGCGCCAGCGGTCATGCACCTGAACGCAGGCGATGCCGAACAGGGCGGCGAGGAGAACGTTGCGATTCGCGAGCCACGCCACCGGCGTGGCGTGAGCGTCGTCGATCGCGAAGAGGAGGAGCGCCAGCCCGGCCGTAGCGCCGGACCCGAGGAAGCGGCGGTAGAAGGCGCCGGCCGCCAGCAGCAGGCCCGCGTACCAGAGCAGGCTGTGGGCGTGCATCAGGAGCGCCGAGGCGGGCCACAGCCGGTAGTCCGCCAGGTGCGTCACCGCCGTCAGCGGCCGGAAGAACCGGGCGCGGAGCCGGGGAAACGTCCACCAGGGAAGCGAGCCCAGCTCCATCGCCGCGCGGATGTGCGCCGGCTCGCCGTCCACGAAGTGGAACAGTCCGGCAGGCGTCCCCTCCGGGAAGGCTCCGCGGACCGGCGTCAGCGAGGCAGGCCGCAGGCAGGCGGCGCGGTGGTAGTAGTCGTCCATCTGCCAGCCGCTGCCGAGCGAGGGCGCCGCGAGCAGCAGACCGAGCAGCAGGACCAGTCCGGGGAACCGGCGGGACGCCAGGAGCGTCCGCGCCCACGCGACAATCCGGCGGCCCGTTTCGAGCGCAGTATCCACAACGAGCCGTTTCGCGCCGGGCGGGCGACATGCCTACCCGACCGGCGCAAAAGGGGGAAGCAGTCCGAACGCCTCTCCGGCCCGGATGGTGGAGAGGCGTCTTCCGGCGCCTTCAAGAGCCCGCCCGGGCTCTACCGTTTCCCGTCCAGGCTGCGATCACCGCTGTCCCGGTTTCGGTCCTGGCTGCGGTCGCCATTGTCCCGGTTCCGGTCACGATCATCGCGGTTGCGGTCGTCGCGGTTCCGGTCGTCTCGGCTGCGGTCGTCGCGATCGCGATCCTGATCCTCCCGGTCCCGCTCGTACACCGCGTAGTGGTAGGACGAATTGTCCCGGAAGGCGAGCTGGTTGTTCAGGCGGATGCCGAACCGGGTGCCCTGCGACAGCTCCACGTCCCGGTAGCCGCCGTGGCCGCCCTTCCCCTTGTTCAGGTAGGCGTACGCCGCGCCGCCCGCCGCGCCGAGGAGGGCGCCCTTCAGGAAGTTGCCGCCGAAGACGGTCGAGAGGACCGCGCCCCCCGCCGCGCCGTAGCCGAGCCACTTCGTCTCGAACTTACCGCCCCGCTTGGCATGGCGGGATTCCAGCCGCCCGTCGCTGGTGCGGTCGACCTCCTTGGAATCGAGGCTCGCGAGGGTGCCGGTCATCGGGATCACCGTCCCGTTCGGAAGCACCGCCTTTTGAATCTTCACGTCCAGCACGCCGGGATGGCCCTTGTCGGAGCGCCGAGCCTCCGTGATGACGCCCTGGAAGCGGGTTCCCTCCGGCAGCCCGCTGTAGTCCCGGTCTGCCAGCCGCGCGGCAAACCGATCGCCGACGCGCGCGGACTTGGAGCTGACGTCCCCTTCCAGTCGGGCCTTGATCACTGTATTCCCGGGGACGTAGCGCACCTGGCCGACGGGTGCGGCGGCCGCTCCCACCGCGAGCTCCAGCGCGGCGAGCACAACAGGCACCGTGAAACATGCGTTCTTCAACTTCTTCCTCCTGGCCGCCCGCCGGACCGTTCCGGTTCCGGGGCGGAAGCCGTTGCCTGGGTACACAGCATACAAATCCAACGACCCGCTGTCGCCCGACCCGGTTCCACGTTCGGCGGTTATTCCGTGTCATCTTACCCGCCGAAGGATGGGTTTACCCACGGACGGCGCCCGCCCGGTCCCGCGGCGCTCCGTCCCCGGCTCCGGCGCAGGTGTCAGCGCTGCTCCCGGGTGACCTCCGGCCAGATTCGGGCGAGCAGCACTCCGGCCGGCTCGCGGAGCGGCAGGTCCACCTCCCGCGAGAGGAGGGAGGGGGCGGGGTTGATCTCCACGAGCCGCGCCCCGGACCGGCGGGCGGCCTGCGTCAGTCCGTAGCCGCCGCTCACCGAGCCGGAGGTGCCGATGATCAGCACCACCGGCGGGCTCGCCTTTCCGTCCGGCGCCGCGCGCTCGAAGAACGCCTCCAGCGCGCGCAGGTGCTCCGCGAGCAGATACTCACCGAACCAGACGACGTTCGGGCGGAGCAGGCCGCCGCACCGGCAGTGGGGGAGGCGGCCCGCGTCCAGCTCCGCCTCGGGGAGGGGGTCACAGGGGGTCACCCGCTCGCACTCCGTGCAGCGGGTCTCCATCAGGCTGCCGTGCAGCTTTACCAGTCGCTCGCTGCCCGCTCGCTCGTGGAGGTTGTCCACGTTCTGGCTGACCAGCAGGAACTCCGGAAAGTGCGCGTCCATCGCGGCCAGGACGCGGTGCGCGGGGTTCGGCTCGACCTCCTGCAGGGCCTTCTGCCGCGCGGCATAGAACCGCCAGACGAGCAGCGGGTCGCGCTCGAATGCCTCGGGAGTGGCCACGTCCTCGACCCGGTGTCCTTCCCACAGCCCGCCCGCGCCGCGGAAGGTGGGCACCCCGCTCTCGGCCGAAACGCCGGCGCCGCAGAACGCGAGCACCCGCTCCGCCGCCCGGAGCCACCCGATCAGTTTCGCTTCTCGCTTCGCACTCAAGATCCGCACCTCATGCCGACGCCATTCCCACCAGACCCCGCCGGCCGCCCCGGGCACCGTCCGGGCTGCTCACAGCTTCATCACGAAGTAGAGGCCCCGTTCCTCCAGCCCCTGCATCCGGTAAAAACGGTGCGCGACCGTGCGCGCGTACCCCGACTCCAGGGTGATGCTGTGACAGCCGCGCTCCCGCGCCAGCCGGATCCCGTGCCGGAGGAGCGCCTTTCCGGCGCCGGTGGCCCGCGCGCGCTCGGTGACGATGAGGTCCGGAATCCACGCCTCGCGCGTGGTCCGGTTCAGCCGCTCCCGGAACTCGAGCGACATGAATCCCACCACCTGGCCGTCCGCCTCGGCGACCAGGGAGCCGGTGTCGTCCCGCAGGAGGTGCCGCTCGTACCCGGCGCGCGCCGCCGCCTCCGTCTCCGGCGTCACCTCCGGGCGGCCCAACTCGGCCAGGAGCCGGGAGACCGCGTGGAAGTCCCTCCGCGTGGCCGGCCGCACCGCCG
>CAYQDT010000009.1:0-15308 GCA_964416225.1 uncultured bacterium | reverse complement strand
GGTGGAATCGCGCTCCGCGCGCGCCCGGTCGAGGGAGGTTGGCGAAGACTCCCGCACCCAGGTCCCTGATACTCACCACCCTCGGCTGGCCCTGCCGGACCGTCTCACTGCAGCCCCAGTAGCGCCGGATCTCGAAGTCCGGAACCTTCTCCGCCGTCCCGGGATCGGTATCACGGTCGGCCTCGGCGTGTGGATCCACCTGCAGCGGCAGCACGGCGCCCAGCTTCAGACCGTCCGGGATATCCAGGGAAGCTGTGGGCGAAGCCGGCGGTGCTCCGGGGCGAGTCAGGTTCACGAGCAGAGACCGCTGCCCGCCAAAGCGGCCGGCCAGCGCTGCCTGCGCCTGCGGTGGCAGCTTGATGTTCTCCAGGCCCGGAATACTCATCTTCATCGTATCGGCCGAGAGCAGGAGCACCGGCTTTTCGCCGGTCTGTGCGCAGGCAACGGTGGCAGCGAGCAAGACGGACGCGGCCGCGAACAGGGGACGGGCAGGCAGCGACATGCAACTTCCTTTCTAGCGGAGAGCCCCGGCGGACAAAACCGAGGCATTCTTGGGTTTACGCTCTACCGGACGCAGTTTCAAGACCCGGCCGGACACCGTGACGAACGGCATCCCGCGCATTGCTTGTCCCTCGAATGAGCGTTCGACAAAGCCCTTCAAGAAACATTTCGCAACGCGGATACCGGCGGGATTGTCATATTATGTCAACATCTTCCCAGCGCTCGAGCGGCTCGCCCCGCGCCGAACAGGTCGATCTCCGGCGGCTCATTCCGGAAGCCGCGGGTCATGATCGGTGCCGGGTTCGCACCGCCGCAAAAAAGGGCGGGAAGTACGTCCTCGCGGACGCACCTCCCGCCATGCGCTGGGCCGCCCGGCGGTGCCGGGGTTACTGCAGCGGCTCGATCGAGATGTTGCGGTAGTAGACCTCCGCGCCCTCAGACTGAAGGTTGATCTTGCCCTTGGTGAGGCTGCAGTTGTCCCCTTCCATGTTCTTGTGGCCGTTCATCCAGTGCTCGATGTGCGGGCCTTTCGCGATGACCACCGCCGTGTTCCATTCACCGGTAGGCTTCTCGTAATCGGCGCCCTTCACGATGCGGCCCCCGGTGAACGTCTTCGCCTCACCCGCGGGATCGAAGATGGAATCGCGGCTCCCCGGTATGGGCTTCGTCTTCACCGTGAGGGAGGGCGCTCCGCCCTCGCCGCCCGTGAGCCACATGTCGCCGCAGTCATGCTCCTCCACCTGGAACTCCAGCGACTTCATCCAGACCTTGTCTGTCCCGACGCAGTAGTAGAGGACGCCGGCATCCCGCACCGTATTCTCGCGCGGCGGCCACTTCCGCTCGCCCCACTTGAAGTCCACCGAGAGCCGGAAGTTCTCATAATCATTCTCGGTGGAGAGGTAGCCGAATTTCTTGCCGAGAACGTGGATCACCCCGCCCTCTTCGATGGTGAAGATGTGGTCCGGGTCGTTGTTCTTTCCATCTCCGTTGATGTAGGTGTACCAGCCGTCGAAGTTCTTGCCGTTGAAGAGCCGCCGCTTGCTTTTGCCGGCCGCGCGGGCCTGGTGCGGCCCGATCGCCACCGCCGCACCCGCCACGGCGGCGATCACGGCGACTGCGAGAATCTGCTGAGTCCGCGTTCTCATCGGGAATGCCTTTCTGGGGAAACGAGCCCCGCCGGGACCGGGCAAGCAGGCATCGCCGTACCGACGCCGTGTTCGCCCTACAGGCGAGAGTTCATTGGCCGGCTTCCAGGAAAACTCCTGGTTGATTCAGTGGAAGAGCCACGGCGGTGGAAGCCGGAGACGGGGCAGAAGCGGGGACGCGCTTCACTGCGCACCCTACCCACCAATGGGGGAGAATTGCGGTGCGCGCCCGGACTCGTCCCGCGGGCGCCGGTGAAGGGAATCATGGAGAGCGAACAACACTCCGCCATGCTGCGGGAGATCCGAGAGCAGCCGGCGGCGCTGGAACGATTGCTGCGGGAGGAATTGGGGCGCGTCCGCGCCCTGGCGCAGGAGGCCCGCCGGCGGCAGGTCTCGCTGCTCTTCCTTGCCGCACGCGGCACGAGCGACCATGCCGCCGTCTACGCCAAGTACCTGACCGAGATCCTCTGCGGCATACCCGCCGCGCTTGCCGCTCCGAGCGTCTTTACCCTCTACGGCGCCCAGGTGCGGCTCGACCACGCGCTGGTGCTGGGGATCAGCCAGAGCGGCAAGGCCGCGGATGCCATCGAGGTTCTGGAACGCGCGCGCGCGGCGGGTGTGCTGACGGGCTCCATCACGAACCACCCGAAGTCTCCCATGGCGGCGGCCGTGGAGCACCCGCTCGACTGCCATGCGGGCGTGGAGGAGAGCCTGCCCGCTACGAAGACCTATACGACCTCGCTCGCGCTGGTCTACGCGCTCGCGGCTTACCTCAGCGGCCGCGAAGAGCTGCTGGAGGACCTCCACCGGACTCCGGAGTGGATCGCCCGGGCCCTGGAGTTGGAGGACCGGATCGCCGAACACGCCGAGAGGTACCGGTACATGGAAGAGTGCGTGGTTCTGGCGCGCGGGATCAACCAGTGCAGCGCCCTGGAGGCGGCCCTCAAACTCTCCGAGACGAGCTACCTGCGGGCGCATCCGTTCAGCGCCGCGGACTTCCTGCACGGGCCGATCGCCGTGGTGGACGAAGGCTACCCGTGCCTGCTCTTCGCCCCGAGCGGCGCCGGATACGAAACCATGGAGCACCTGGCGGGTGAAATCCGGCAGCGGGGCGGAGAGCTGCTCATCCTCTCGGACCAGCAGGCGCTGCTGGACCAGGCACAGACGGCGCTCCCCATGCCGCCGGTTCCCGAACTCCTCTCGCCGCTGGTCGGGATCGTCAGCGCCCAGCTGTTCGCGTACCATCTGGCACGGGTGAAGGGCCGCAATCCGGACCGTCCCCGCGGGCTCAAGAAGGTGACCCATACCTTCTGACCGGAACAACCAGCCGGGGCCCATCGGATCCCCGGCCGGTGAAATCGGAGCCGACGTCAGGGCCGCCGTTACTCCTGCCGCCGCCTGCCGGGCCATCACAATCCCGGCCGAACGGTCCCTGCAGCCATGATCAATACCGCGCGCCTGCGCCAGACCTTCCTCGACCTCGTCTCGGTGAACAGCCCGCCGGGACAGGAGCGGGCCGCGGCGCGCTACTGCGCGGAAGCGCTGCGGGACGCCGGATTCGTCTGTCAGACGGACTCGGCGGGCAACGTGATCGCGCAGAAGGGCGGAAGCGTGACCGCCGCGCCCCGCATCTTTTACTCGGCCCATACGGATACCGTGCAGCCGACGGAGGGCCTGGTCGTCCGCGAGGATGCCGGCGTGTTTCGGACCGGCGGGACCACGATCCTGGGCGCGGACGATAAGGCGGCGCTCGCCGAGATCCTTGAAGGAATGCGCGTGCTGGACGAGCAGGGCCTGCCGCATGGCGACCTCCAGGTGATCTTGACGACGGGCGAAGAGGTCGGACTACTGGGCGCGAAGGCGCTGGCGCCCGAGGTGGTCGCAGGCAGTCTCGGCTTCGTCTTCGACGCCAGCGGAGCTCCGGGTTCCGTGATCACCGCCGCGCCCACGCACGTCTTGCTCGAGGTGGTGCTGCGGGGGCGCGCCGCCCATGCCGGCTTTGCACCGGAGAAGGGGATCAGCGCGCTCCAGATGGCCGTCGGCGCCGTGCACCGCATGCGCCTCGGCCGGATCGATGCGGAGACGACGGCCAACCTGGGCATCCTGCGCGGGGGAACCGCGAACAACATCGTGCCGGAGGAGGCCTATCTGCTCCTGGAAGCGCGCAGCCGCCGCCCGGATGCGCTCGACGCGCAGGTCCGCCACCTCCGGAGCTGTCTCGAGGAGGCGGCGCGGGAGTGGGGCGGCACGGTCGCCATTCGCGAGGAAGTCGAGTACCACGGATACGCCTGGGAGGCGGACGCGCCGGTGGTACGCATCGCCGCGGATGCCTGGACGAAGGTCGCCGCTGCGGGCGGCGAGGCGCCGACCCTCCGGCCAACGGGCGGCGGTAGCGATGCCAACGTCTTCAACAGCCGCGGCATTCCGACCGTGGTCGTCTCCTGCGGCTACTATGACGCTCACAGTGTTCACGAGCACGTGTCGCTGGCGGACATGGAAGTGTGCGCCGAGTGGGCCGTCCGTATCGCGCAGGTCGCCGCCGCCCGGTGATCGGATGAGTGCGGGGCCTACGGCGGGCGACCAGCCGCACCGGCCTCGGGGACGGACGATCCCGGCTCGCGATAGGTCACGGAGGGATCGAAATCCTCCGCCCGGGTGTTCAACCCGGGAGTGGGCAGCAGCCGGCCGGCGGCCCGGTCGTAGAGATAGACATCCCTCTCACCCGCACCGGAAGCCCGCTCGGAGACAAAGGCGAGATACCGGCCGTCCGGGGTAAGGGATGGGGTCTGGTCAACTCCCGGCCCGTTCATTCCGGGCAGGGGTAGGAGCGCCGCCGAGCTTCGGTCATAGAGGTAGATGTCCAGCGAGCCGGCGCCTCCCGGCCGGTCGGAGGTGAACGCCAGGAACCGCCCATCGGCGCTCAGTGCCGGATCCAGCTCTCGATACGGGGAGTTGAGGCCGGGGAGCGGGACCAGCCGCCGCTCCCGGCGGTCGTACAGGTAGATGTCCGAGCGGCCGAGCCCGCCCATGCGATTCGAGACGAAGGCAGCGTAACGGCCATCTCCACTGAGGGACGGGCTCAGCTCATCTTCATCCGTGTTCACCGGCAGGTCAACGACCTTCTTTTCATGCAGGTCGTACAGGAAGAGGTTCCAGCCGGCCGGACCACCGGGCCGCTGCCACGCGGCGAACGCAACCCACCGGCCGTCCCCGCTCAAAGCGGCCCCGATCTCCGCGGCCTCGGTATTGAGGCCGGGAAAATCCGTCACGTCCTTCTTTGCGCGCACGTCCCAGATCCGGGTGTCGCCGGGATTGTTCTCCAGCTCGGTCGCGCAGGCACACAGCCTTCCGCCCGCCGCCAGGGACGGATGGGTGTCGACACGGAGGTCGGCCGCGGTGACGCCGCCCACCATCTTCCCGTCGCTGGTGCCGTCATGCTCGTAGAAATAGACTCGCGGGTGCAGGGGACGGTCCCGAAAGGAGGAGAAAGCAACGAGGAGCGGGCGGGCCGCAGGCGCGCCACGCAGCCCGCGCTCGCTTTGGAAGCTGGCCAGTGCGAGAGCGGCGGCCCAGAGCACGCGCAGCCGCGAAAAGGAGCGGTGGGTCATCAGGCCGTTCCGGCGATCTCGTCGATGCTGCTTCCTCCGGCCAGGAAAGGCCGGACCCGATCCTCGACGTTGGGGTTGATCCCGAGCAGGCGGTAGAGGGTCGCCGCGAAATCTCCGGGTGACACGGGACGGGTGGCGGGGTACTGGCCCATGCCGTCGCTCGAGCCGACCACCAGCCCCTGCGCGGCACCGCCGCCGGCCAGGAGCGCCGAGAAGCACTGCGGCCAGTGATCCCTCCCGCCCAGTTTGTTGATCCCGGTGCGCCCGAACTCACCCACCGCTACCACCAGGGTGCTCTCCTCGAGGCCCCGGTCGCGGAGATCGTCCAGGAGGGTGGATAGTGCCAGGTCGAGGCGGGGACAGAGGTGCTGCTCCATCCGCACCAGGCCGCCCGTATCGGCACCGTGGGTGTCCCAGCCGTTCCAGGCCGGTCCGTCATACCACTTGATCTGCACGAACCGGGTGCCCGCCTCCACCAGCCGTCGGGCGGTGAGACAGCTCTGCCCGAAGAAATTCCCGCCGTACCGCTCGCGCAGCTTCTCCGGCTCCCGCTTCAGGTCGAACGCATCCCGCACGGTGGACGTGGCGAGGAGCGCGAGCGCGCGCTGATAGTAGCAATCGAGGTCCCGCACCGGCCCGTCCGTGTCGACCTGCCGCCGGAACCCATCCACCGACTGCAAGAGCTGCTGGCGCCGGTCGAAGCGGACGGGATTGACTCCGGCGGGGAAGGTGAAGTCCGGCAGCTTCACGGCGGCTCCCGTCGGGTCCTCTACCACCACGGGACTGCACGCCGGTCCGAGCTTGCCCCCGCCAACCGGCAGCCGTTTCCCCAGGTGGAAGTAAGGGGGAATATCGCCGCGGTACCCCTTCATGGCCGTCACCACGGCCCCGTGGGAGGTGGGGTCCCGCGGGCTCGCGGTCATCATCGGGAGGGGGCTGTGGGAATCGGTGGTGTGGGTGAGGGAGCGAATGATCGTGCAGCGGTGCGCACGCTCCGCCAGCAGCGGAAGGAGTTCGCAATACCGCACCCCCGGCAGGCTCGTATCGATGGCGGAATAGGGCCCCCGCTGGCCGCTGGGAGCGTCCGGTTTCGGGTCGAACGTCTCGAACTGGCTGGGGCCGCCGTCCAGCCACAGAAAGATACAGCTCTTTTCCTTGAGCGGCCCCGCGGCCGGCGCCGCCTCCACGCGGAGCGCGTCGGCCAGAGACAAGCCCACCACTCCCACCCCGCCGATCTGCAGCAGGCTTCGCCTCGACCAGCCGCCGCAGTTACGAGCCAACCCGCTGCCGAGATGGAGCATCGTCGCGCCTCCCGTGGCCTGGAGACACACACCGCGGCCGGAAGTTTCGACGCGGAGGCCGGCATGCGTGGCCCACGCCCGGGTACCGGGCCGCACCGGCGTCAGCGCGGGGAGGCTCCGCCGGGGATCGCGGCGCCGATCAATGACCGCCCGGCGCCACCTGAACCGCGGTACCGTAGCAGAGCACTTCCGTAACGCCGGGCGCTATCTCCGTGGCGTCGTACCGCATTCCGATGATTGCATTGGCGCCGATCGCCTCGGCGTGCTGCACCATGATGTCAAAGGCTTCCTGGCGCGCATGCTCACAGAGCTCCGTGTAGATCGTGATGTTGCCGCCGACGAGCTGCTGCAAGCTGGCGCCGAAGTTACCGATCACGCTCCGCGAACGAACCGTGATACCCCGGACGATGCCCAGGTAGCGTGCCACCCGGTATCCCTCGAGCTCGAATGCCGTTGTAATCGCCGCACGCTCCATCCGCTCCTCCCGATCTGCCTGCAACCGCATCCCGCGCCGAACGCCGGGTGCTTCTCGTCATCCATGCCCCGCCCGCCCGCCTTGTGGCCCGAGCCTATTCCAGCCGCGCGAACCGATCCGCGATGGCGGGGTCTCCGGTCTGCCCTTCCGCGTAACTGAGATGCCGCCGGGCCTCCTCATGATCCGGGTCGAGCGCCAGCGCCTTCTTGAGCTGAAAGATAGCTTCCGGCAGGCGGCCCGCCTCATAGAGCGCCACGCCCGCCGTGACGGACCGGTCCACCTCGGCCCGGCGAAGCCGCCCACTCACCTCGGCATCGCCCGTGAGGCGCTGCGCCTCCGTCCACAAGGCAATTGCGGCGTCGCGGTCGCCCTGTTCCAGCCGCTCGTCGCCCTGCGCCAGGAGTGCCCGCGCACGCACTCCACGCAGGCGGGCGAGCTGCCGGCGGGCATCCATGCAGCCAGGGTCCCGCTCCAGCACCCGATGCCACTCCGCCTCCGCCCATTCCGGGTCACCGTCCGCCTCCGCCTGCGCGGCCAGGGATGCCCCCTCTCGAACCACCGCTTCCCGGGCCTTGCGGCGGGCGCTGAAGACGGCCTCGCTCCGGGAATCGATCTCCGCGGCGCGATCCAGCAGCTCCAGGGCAACGTTCCATTCACCGGCCTCCATCTGGGCCCGGGCCTGCGCCACCATCTGGTTGAGCAGCGCGCTGCGAGCACCGAGCCACACCTCCGCGACCTCGAGGTCGTGCGGCTCGGCGTCGGCCAGCTCCTTCAGGAGGGTGTATGCTCGCTCGGGGTCACTCTCCGCGACCGCCTCCCGGGCCCCTGCCAAAAGCTGCTCTCGTTTCGGCACGCGGCCCGCCAGCGCACCGGCCGCGAAGTCCACCTCGAAATGAAGTGCCGTGCCGTTCGCCAGCGAGAGCAGCAGGAACCGGCCGCCCGGCGCCAGGCTGATCCCCGTGGGCCGCGCCTCCAGTGCGTAGTCCCAGAGGAAGTCGCCATCCGGACCGAAGCAAACCAGACTGTGCGTAGCTCCGTCCGAAAGCGCGGCCGCTACCCAGGTTCCCTCCGCGTCCGTGGCCAGGCCCGTCACCGGGAGGCCCACCGGGCTCCGCCACCGGATGCCGCCCTCCTCGTCCAGGGCCACCACGGTGCCACCGTCCGTGCCGGCCACCGGCCGCGCTCCGTGGCGGGGCAGCGCAAGCGCGCTGATGGCGGCCTCCGTTGGGAACTCCCACAGCGCGCGGCGCATATGGTCCACCGCCAGGACCCGACCATCCGCAAGTCCCAGCGCGACGGTCTGACCATCGTGGGTCAGTGCGACCCGATTGACCGGGACATTCAGGTCCCGCACCCATCCCAGGCGAGCGCCCTGGTCCCCGAACGCCGCGCCGTGCGTGGAAAAGACGGAGTCGGAAAACGAGGCGACGAACCATCCCTGTTCCGGTGACAGCGCGACGTCCGTGTAGGTAACGCGCCGGTCCGCCATGAAGCGGACCTTTTTCCCGTCGCGGAAGATGTAGATGTCGTCATCCGTCATCCCCAGGATGAGCCGGCCATCCGACAGGACCTCGAATTTGAAAACCGTCTCGACCGAGATCGCGCCCACCTCTCGCGCCGCGCCGTCCGGCTGGAGCTGCAGGAGCTGATAGGTTCGCCGCTCGAATTCGTCCGGGCGGATCACCAATGCCGTGCCGGAATCCGCGGCGCTGTGGGCGCTCACCGGGGCGAGACCCCGAAACCGCTTTTGCCAGAGAAGGTTGATTGAGGAAAAGGTCATACCGAACAGCCGGGTCCATTCCGGCTTCCCCCTATGAGTTCGCCGTCACACAGCGACACTGCCTGCTCCCTCTCACAACGTGGCCGTGCGGAAAAAGTATCGACGGTGCGGGCCGGAGCTCCGACTACGGAGCAGCGGCGAGCACGGTGAGGAGGGGAGAGATCGGGATGGTTGGAGGGTGTGAAGGGCGGAAGGGGCAGGAAGGGCAGGAGGGAAAGCGGAGCGCGGGATCCTCCGGCATCATTCGGGCAGGCCGGGATCCTGCCGCTCGAGGCGAAGCACGCGATGGTTCCCGCTGTCGGCCAGGTAGACCGAGCCTCGCGGGGAGACGGCAACCCCGGCCGGCGCGTGAAGCGGACCCAGCTCGCCCGCCGTCGCGATCACCTGAAGACACTTCCCCGCGGCGTCGAGTATTTGCACCCGATGGTTGCCGGTATCGGCCACCAGGAGCCGGTCGCCGGCATCGATCGCCAGGGCTTCCGGCTCGAAGAACTGACCGGGCCCGGACCCCGGCCCGCCGAGCACCGCTTCGAGTGCCCCACTGGTACCGAAGCGCAGGACGGCGGCCAGGAGGCGGTCCAGTACGTAGACCCGGTCGCGGCGATCGACCGCCACGTCATAAGGCTGCCGGAACGTGACGCCGCCCGGAAGCGAGGTAACCACGTCCAGCGGCTCGCCCAGGCGCCGCCACCGGGCCACCCGCCGGTTACCGGCGTCAGCAACCAGCAGCGTTCCGTACGGCGCCAGACAGAGGCCGGCCGGGTTGTAGAACTGCGCGAGGCCATGGCCGACCGCGCCGAGCGTGCGCAGCTCGGTCCCGTCCGTTTCCAAGACCTGAACGCGCTGCCCGCCGGCCTCCAGCACGAACATTCGAAACTCGGCGTCGACGGCGACCGACCGCGGGTGGATGAACTCGGCCGGCCGATGGCCGCGGGCGCCGAAGATGGCGACAAGGCCATCCGGGGAGATCCGCTGCACCCGGTGGTTGTAGGAATCCGCTACATACAGATTCTCGGCCAGATCCACGGTCAGACCGACCGGCAGCGAGAACTCGCCCGCACCGTGCCCGGGCCGGCCGATCAGCTCGACGATCCGCCACTCTCCCTGCACCTCGGGCCACTGCTCCGCCGCGGAAGCGGGCGGGACGGTCGAGCGGGCGGCAGGAACCGCTGCCGGAGTCGCGCGCCCGGCGTCGTCCAGTTCAAGAAAATCGAAGCGGTTGTCCGACATGACGATGCGGGGAACGAAAAAGGGAGGGTAGATGTCGAATGAGCCAATGGCCCGTCAGCCAACGCGAGCGCCCGATCGGAGAGCTGGTCGTCCAGGATGAGTCTCGCGGGATCACGAAGCCGGGCGACAACCGGAACCCGGCGCCTCTGCGCCCCGGGGTTCGCCACTTCCGCTCAGGCGTCGAGCGCCCGCAGCCGGTTCGAGCCCGGCCGATCGATGCGGGCGGCCTGAATCCCAACTTCCGGATCTGTGGTTGGCAACCCGCCCATCTTCGGCACGTGACCGCTGCGAACCTGCCGGCGGGCTGCAGACGGGGGCCTCACGTCGACACTTGCGTGGAAGTACTGTCAATCTAGCTGCGATCGACCAATCATGGAGATAGGCCTCGTGGTCGGCCTGCCTCCACCCGCGCAACCATGGAAACACCCGCACCGACCCCGCCTCCGGAACTGGAGCACGAGCCGCATGAGCGCGCCCGGCACCTTCGGGTCCTCCTGGCGCTATATGACGTGTGCGCCGGCGGCCTGGACGTCCCGCTGCTGGTAACGCGAGTCGATGAACTGCTCCCGGCGCAGCTCGGAGTGCAGCGGGTCTCGGTCCAGTTGTACGACCCCAAGCAGGACACGCTGGTGAGCGGACCGTCCATCGGTGCGCGACCATCCGGCGAAGCGGCGAGGTCCGATCCGCGGGCGGCCGGGAGCGACCTCTCCGACCTCTGCCTGCGCAGCCAGCGGCCGATCCGGGTGAATGACTGCTCCCGATCCGATCTCCTTCGGGCCGAAGACGTGGCGCAGCTCGGTCTGAAGTCGGCCGCCGCCGTCCCGATCGTGGCGCACGGCGAGGTGCTCGGCGTGCTGCGGATCGATGACACGGAGCGCCTGGATGCCTTCTCCGAACTGGACCTCGAGCTGTTCCAAGTGATCGGCCGGCAGTTGGGCGTGGCCGTGCGAAATGCCCGCCTCCGCTCGGAGCATGCGGAAGCCGACTGGGCGCTCCAATGCGCGCGGGAAGAGCTCGAGACGCGGGTGCAGATCCGCACGGCCGAGCTGGCAGCGGCAAACGCGGCTCTCCGGACTCAGTCCCGGATCCGGGAGCTGATGCGGACCGTGGCGGTGACTGCAAACGCGGCCCGGACGCCCGAAGAGGCGATGCAGTACTGCGTGGACCGGGTCTGTGAGCTGATGCAGTGGCCGATCGGCCACGCGTACATCCGCGCGCTCGAAGGCGACGAGATGCTACCAAGCCCGGTGTGGCACCTCCGCGATCCCGACCGCTATGCGCGCTTCCGCGAAGTGACCTCCGGGCTCCCGCTATCCCCGGGGCGAGGCCTGGCTGGACGCGTCTGCGCGGACGGTCAGCCGCTCTGGGTGCCCGAAGCACCGCGTGGGCGGACCGGCCCCCTGGCCAATCTCTGTGCCGAGCTCGGTATCCGCTCCGGATGCGCCTTTCCCGTGCTGGTGGACGGTGAGGTGGCTGCCGTGCTGGAGTTTTTCTCGGGCGACGTGCTTCGCCCGGACGCGGCCTTCACCCAGGCAATGACGGACATCGGCGTCCAGTTGGGACACGTGATCCAGCGAAAGCGGGCCGAGCAGGAGGTGCGGGATCTCCTCCGCGGGGCGTGCTGCCTCCTCTGGCACGCCACCATCGAAGAGCGAGGGGACCGCCTTCTCTGGCATATCAGGGTGACGAACGAGGAGGCGGCCCAGCGCTACATGCCGCTGAAACTGGAGCCGGGCCAGGAGTACACCCGTGTCTGGCATCACTGCAAGCCAATCGAGGATCGCGAGCGGATGGACCGGACGGCCGCTTCCGCGCTTCGGTCCGGAATCACCGGTTACCACCAGGAGTTCCGCACCGTTCACCCAGACGGCGAGGTCCGCTGGAACCTGGAAGAGGTCCGCATCGAGCCGACCGGGCCCGGCCGATGGCACCTGGTAGGAGTATGCACCGACATCACGGAGCGTAAGCGGGCCGAGGATGCGCTTCGCGCCAGCGAGGCGCGCTTCCGTGAGCTCTTCGACCGCGCCCCGGTCGGCTATCACGAGATCGACGCCGACGGCCGCCTGGTACAGGTCAACCGGACCGAGCTGAAAATGCTGGGCTACACGGAAGCCGAGATGCTCGGCCGCTGCATCTGGGAATTCACCGAAGATCCGGAAACCATTCGCGAGGGGATCCTGGCGCGTCTCGCAGAGCGGACTCCGTTGGAGCCCGCCGAGCGGGTGTTTCGTCGAAAGGACGGATCAAGGCTGGTCGTCAGCACGGAAGGGCGCCTGATCCGGGACGACAGCGGCCGCGTGACGGGGCTGCGGACCGCCATCCAGGACATCACCGCGCGAAAAAAGGCAGAGGAAGAGCTGCGCCGTTACGCCCGGCACCTTGAAGTCGCCAAGAAGCGGGAGGAAGAGAACAGCGCCCGGCTTGCCGAGCTGGTGGATGAGCTCGAGAGCGCAAAGACGCGTGCTGAGGATGCCGCGCGAGCCAAGAGCGAGTTTCTCGCGAATATGAGCCACGAGATTCGCACCCCGATGAACGGCATCATCGGGATGACGGAGCTGGCGCTGGAAACCGCGCTGACCGAGGAGCAGCGCGAGTACCTGGAGCTGGTGAAAGCGTCCGCGGATTCTCTGCTGCGCATCATCAACGATATCCTCGACTTCTCGAAGATCGAGGCGCGGCGCCTGGAACTTCACCTGGAGAGCTTCGGGCTGCGCGACATGATCGCCGACGCCGTGGCGCCGTTCGCCCTGCGCGCGCATCAAAAGGGTCTGGAACTGGCCTGCGAGGTGCGCCCCGACGTGCCCGACGCGCTCATTGGGGATCCGGTGCGGCTGCGCCAGGTGTTGGTCAACCTGGTCAGCAACGCGGTGAAGTTTACGGATCAGGGTGAAGTGGTGATCTGCGTGAGCCTGGACAGGCTCCACGGCCAGGAGGTCCGCCTGGAATTCACGGTGTCCGACACCGGGATCGGGGTGGCGGCGGAAAAGCGGGAGCTGATCTTTCACGCCTTCACCCAGGAAGACGGATCCACGACCCGGCGATATGGCGGGACGGGCCTCGGCCTCGCCATCTCGACCCAGCTCGTCGAGATGATGGGCGGTCAACTCTGGATGGACGGCGACCTGGAACGGGGAAGCCGGTTCCATTTCACCACGCGGCTGCAAATTGATCCAGCCACCGCGCCGAACGGAGCCGGGACGGTCCCGGACGTCGAGGGCATGCCGGTCCTGATTGTGGACGACAATGCCACCAACCGCCGGATCCTGCAGGAGCTCCTGAGCGCCTGGGGCATGCGGCCCCTGATTAGCGGCGGCGCCGCGTCCGCAATGGATACGCTGCGGGACGCCCGCGAGCGCGGGGAGCGAATACCGCTCGTGCTCCTGGATGCGATGATGCCGGAGGTCGACGGGTTTGAGCTCGCCGCGCGCATCCGCCGCGAGGCGGACCTGAGCGAGCCGTCGATCGTGATGCTCTCATCCGCCGGCCACCGCGCCGAGCCGGAACGGTGCCGGGAGTTGGGCATCAGCTCCTACCTCACCAAGCCGGTGCGTCAGTCCGACCTGTTGAGCCAGATCGTCGACGCCGTCCGCCAGTCGCCCGACCGGGGCTGGGAGAGCCGCGCCCGCACCAGGCAGGAGAAGGACGACGGACCGCACCTCCGGGTTCTCCTCGCGGAAGATAATGCCGTGAACCAGCACCTGGCGGTCCGGGTCCTGGAAAAGAGGGGCCACGAAGTGTGGGTGGTCGATAATGGTCGGGAAGCCGTGGAAGCGTCCGAACGCTCCTCCTTTGATGTCCTGCTGATGGATATTCAGATGCCGGAAATGAACGGACTGGAGGCCGCGCGCGAAATCCGCGCCCGCGAGCGTCGGACGGGTGGTCACCTGCCGATTGTGGCCATGACGGCGTATGCCATGGCCGGCGATCAGGAGCGCTGTTACAAAGCGGGTATGGACGCTTATATCTCCAAGCCGCTCCGAACCGAACAGCTGCTGGACGTTCTGCGGCGGATCGGTTCCACCCCCAGTGCCGCTCCGCGCCCCGGTTGCCAGGAGGGATCCGACGTGATCGATCGGGATGCACTACGTGAGCACCTGGATGGTGACGATGACCTGCTCCAGGAGCTGATCCAGATCTATCAGCAGGACCAGCCGGAGATGCTGTGTGGGGTGCATCGCGCTCTGGTAGCCGGCGATGCGCCGGCTCTGGCGGACGCGGCGCATTCGATCAAGGGAATGGTCTCCAACTTTCACGCACCTGCCTGCGTCGCCGCCGCCCTGCGTCTCGAGGAGATCGGGCGGTCCGGGGACCTGCGGGACGCGCCACAGGCGACGGAGCGGCTTGCGGCAGAGCTGGAAGCGCTGGGGCAGGCGCTGCAGCGGCTTGCGGATGGGGTATGGGCTTGAAAATCCTCATCGCCGATGATGACGCCGATTCGCGGCGCCTGCTCGAGGCCCATCTCACCCGCTGGGAGTATGAGGTGGTGCCTGCGCGGGATGGGGAAGAAGCCTGGGAGCGCCTCCAGGGGCCGGACGCTCCCGCGCTGGCGGTGCTCGATTGGATGATGCCCGGGCTGGACGGTCCGGCGGTCTGCCGCCGGATCCGGGAGCAGGGGTGCGGGCCGCGCTACATTATGCTCCTGACGGCCAGGAATCACCGCCGGGACATCGTAGCGGGACTCGACGCAGGCGCCGACGACTACCTGACCAAGCCATTTCAGAAGCAGGAGCTCCGCGCGCGGCTGGAGGTAGGGCGGCGAGTCCTCGAGCTGCAGACCGCCCTCCATCTCCGGGTCCGGGAGCTGGAGGCCGCGATGGAACAAGTCCAGACCCTCCGCGGCATCCTGCCTATCTGCTGCTACTGCAGCCGGGTGCGGGATGACGAGAACTACTGGCAGCGCGTGGAGGCTTACATCAGCCAGCACTCGGAGGCGCGCTTCAGCCACGGAATTTGCCCGGAGTGCTGGGATACGGTGGTGCAGGATGAGCTGCAAGCGCTTCCGGGACGGCCGAACCTGCGGTAAGCGCCGCCGCGCGAGCCCTCCGCAGCAACACTGCCGAGGCGCATGCCTATCCCGCGCCGGTACCGCCGCCGCCCGGGGACCGGGATCCGGCACACGCCGGCTAGCTGGTATTTCAGGAAGGAGCCGGATGGAGTAGGACACCCGGCGCCGTCCTGATCAACTGTAGGGGGAAAGGCCGGCGCAGCGGGCAGCAGGTGCCCGGCGGCGGCCTTCGGTTGCGCGAAGCTCCACTCATGACCCTCCTC